>NZ_JBEXTX010000150.1:0-15400 GCF_040614175.1 Amycolatopsis sp. NPDC006131 | reverse complement strand
GTTCATCCCGGTGCGGGCACCGGGATGAACACGGATCGCAGGCACGGCTGAGAGAGCGAGAGGACTGTGGGATCAGCGATGTGCACAGCTGAAAGTGGCCCGGCGAACCGGTGGGCGGCGACGGGGGAGGGCGCGTGACGAGCGAGAGCGCCGCCGTTCCCTGGTCCGGGATCCCGGCGAACCCGTCCGGGCACACGCACCGGTCCTGGCTGGGATGGCTGGCCGCGGCGCTGTGCTTCGGCGTCGCGGTGGCCCTGATCGCCTTCCAGGACAGCTACCGGATCTTCGAGACGTGGCTCGCCGGCGAACTGGTGACCGCTGTCTCCGGGCAGTTCACCTTCGCCGTGCCCGGGCATCCGGTGCTGTACTTCCGGACGTCGGCCTCGCCCGGCGTCATGGGCATCAACGTCTCCCTGGCCTGCAGCAGCGCCCTGCTCGTGGCCCCGTTGTTCCTGACCTCCGGCGCGCTGTTCCTGTCCAGGGCCCGCTCCCGGGTGCGGCTCGTCCTCGCGACGCTGCTCGGCTTCCTCATCATCGCGGTCGCCAACAACATCCGGCTGATGCTGATCGTGATGCTCGGCGGCCGCTTCGGCGAGACCGGGCTCGACTGGGCCCACGTGCTCATCGGGTCGCTGGTGATGCTCACCGCGGGCGGTGTCGCGATCCTGCTCTACATCAGGATCACGACCGGACGGGGCCGGGAGGCGGACGGCCGATGAACCTGCTGGAAGTCTCGATCAGCCTGTCGTTCTTCCTCGGACTGGTCTTCCTGGCCTATGTGTGCATCCTGGTGCGCGGGTTCGTCAAGGCGAAGCCGGAGCGGCCGGGCGACCCCGGCGAGCTGGACTGGCACTTCGTCATCCCCTGCCGGGACGAGCAGGCCGTGATCGGCGGCACGCTCGCGTACCTGGAGAGCACCTTCCCCGAGGCGCACCTGTGGGTGATCGACGACGCCTCCGGCGACGACACCGCGGCCATCGTCGCCGAGCGGGCGGCCCGCAACCCCCGCATCCACCTGCTGGAGCGGAAACTGCCCGACGCCCGCAAGGGGAAGGGCGCCGCGCTGAACCACGGCTACCGCGAGATCAGCCGGCACGTCGGCGATTCGGAGCTGCGGGCCCGCACGATCGTCGTGGTGGTGGACGCGGACGGCAGGCCGTCGGCCAACATGCTCGAGCTGTGCGCGGGACCGGACGCGTTCGCCGACCAGGCGGTCGGCGCGGTGCAGGTCGAGGTCCGGATGGTCAACCGGGACGTCCAGCGGCCGCTGCCGGGCAAGGGGCCGCTGGCGAACAAGTTCGCGGCGATGCTCGCACGCATGCAGGACATCGAGTTCCGCGGCCCGATCTCGGCCATGCAGATCATCCGTCGCCGGACGGGCACCGTGAACATGGGCGGCAACGGCCAGATGAACCGGCTCACCGCGCTGGACAGCATCGCGGGGGAGACGGCGGAACCCTGGGGCAACGCGCTCCTGGAGGACTTCGAGCTGGGCCTGCGGCTGATGCTCGCGGGCTGGCGGACTGCCTACAGCCGAGGGTCCTGGGTGGACCAGGAGGCGTTGTGGAGCCTGCCGCCGCTGGTCGTGCAACGCACCCGGTGGGCGCAGGGATCCATGCAGTGCCTCCGGTACCTGCCCCGGGTGTGGGGATCGCCGTGCTTCTCCACCGCGGGCTTCCTGGAGATCCTCTACTTCATGCTGCGGCCGTGGGTCCAGGTCGTCGGCTCGATCGTGTACGTCATCCCGCTGGCGGTCTTCGCCTTCAACGCCGCGGCCTACCGCGACTTCATGGCCGGCTTCCTGGCCAACGGCGGCCTGCTGCTCATGTTCGCCTACGGCGTCGTGGGGATCGCGGAGTTCGCGATCTGGGGCTGGTTCTACCGGTCCCGCTGCGAACCCGGGGTGACCCGCCGCTCCGCCGTCTACTACGGACTGTCGGTCGCGCTGTACTCGGTCCTGAACTACGTCATCGCCTGGCGGGCCTTCGGCAGGTTCGTCAGTGGCCGGGGCAGCTGGAAGAAGACACAGCGCAACAGCGAGCTGGCCGGGGCGCGGGCGCCGGCCGTCGGCGCCGTCACGAAATGAGGTCGGGAACAGTGCGACGCGCAATCGCCCGGGGCGCCTGGGCAAGCTTGTTGGTGATCGTCACGCTGGGCGGGGTCGCGCTGGCCGCCGCGGGCTTCATCCAGAGCCCGCCCGGCCTCGGCGCGGGAGAGCTGCGCACCAAGTGGGACGTCGGGGCCTGCCACCGGCTCGACCAGCCGGTGGAGACCTCGTGGGCGTTCCTCACCGACACCAAACCGGTGGTGCCGTGCGACAGCGAGCACACCACCGAGACCTACCAGGTGGTGGAGCTGCCCGCCGACCTGGCCGCGCAGCCGGAGCGGCCCAGCCCGGTGCTGCTGCAGAAGGAAGGACCCCCGCTGTGCGGCGGCGACGTGCTGAACGCCTACGTGGGCGCCGACGAGCGCGACGCCGTCCGCGACCTCACGACCGTCGCCTTCTTCCCGACCGAGGAGGAGTGGCGCGGCGGCGAGCGGCGGATGCGGTGCGACGTGATGAACGTGCCCCGTGGGCAGTTGACGCCGGTGGCAGTGTCGTTCCCGTTCAAGGACTCCCTGAAGACCCCGGACGGGTCCCGTTTCCGCACCTGCCGTCTCGACGGCAGCGAGGTGACGTGCGACCAGCCGCACAACCGCGAGCTGGTGAACCCGTGGCTGCTGTTCGGCCCGGACCAGGTGGAGAAGGGCCGGGACTTCATGGTCGGCGTGGCGCACCAGCTGTGCGGTCCCGAGGCGGAGGCCTACCTGGGCGCGCCGCCCGCGTCGCGGCCGGATCTCACGGTGGTGGTCGAGGTGCCCGGCGACCCGTCGATCCGGCAGGACAGCCGGGTGGGCCGGTGCTGGCTGGCGCCGTCGAATCCGGCGGTGACCCTCGACCGGAGCGTCCGGGCCTACCCGGCGGGGGCGAGCGCGTGACCACCGTGCGGCGCACCTGGTCCTGGCTCACCGAGCCGGGACGGCGCATCCCCGTGGTCTCCACCGCGCTGGGCGTGCTGTGGACCGTGATCATGCTGGCCCGCCTGTTCGTCGGCGGCGCGGTGGGGCTCGCGGACAACTTCGACGGCCACCGTCTGATGTGCCAGCTCCAGGTCGCCGCGGTGCCCAACGGCCACGACACCTGGGCCTACCTGAACCCGGTGTACGACACCCACGTCTGGTACGGCGAAGCGTGCAGCGCGGGTGGCACCGGCGAGCCGTACCTGAGCAGCCAGTGGTACTTCCTGTGGCTGGCGAAACTGCTCACCCCGGTGTTCGGCTTCGACCACGCGCTCGACCTGCGCGTGCTCGGGGTGGTCGTGTCGGTGTTCTTCGGCGTGGCCATCGGGCTGATCTGCGCCGCGCTCCCGCTGCCCGTGTGGGTGCGGGTGCTGGTGGTGTCGCTGATCGGCCTGTTCACTGCCGACTCCACGATCGCCCCCTACTTCGTCTCGCCGCTGAGCGAGCCGGCCGCGCTCATCGGGATGCTGCTGATCGTCGCCGCGCTGCTCCGCCTGTTGCGCCGGAACTTCGTCACCGTCGCCGACCTGCTGCTGGTGTCGGCCGCCGTGTTGTGGACGGTGATGGCGAAGACGCAGACGATCACCATGTTCGCCGGGATGCTGCCGGCCATGCTGGTCCGGCCGGTGCGCTTCCCGTGGCTGGAGAAACTGCGCAGGACGCGCCGCGAACTCGGCCCGGAACCGCCACGCGGGCTGGGGCGGCGGGCGCTGGTGGGTGCGCTTCGGCGGGCGCCCGCGGTCGTGATCTGCGGGTTGCTCGTGTTCGGGTGTGTCCAGTTCGCGAGCTCGCAGTCGCGATGGCTCACCGAGATCTACCACTTCCACCAGGTGTTCGGGACGATCCTGCCCCTGGGTTCGGACCCGCGGCAGGACCTGCGTGACCTCGGCGTGGACGAGAGCCTGGCCCGGTACGACGGCGAGTCGATCCTGGCGCTGTCCGGGCCGGGAGAGGTGCCGCAGGGCTACCGCGAGTTCCTCGACGACATGAGCATGACCAGGATCGTCGAGTTCTACGCCACCCATCCGGCGCGGATCTTCGCGGTGCTCGACCGCGGGCTGGACGCGGTGACCCAGGCCCGGCCCGGTTACCTCGGCAACTACCTGCCGGACAGCGGGAAACCGGCCTACAGCCAGGAAAACCGGGTGTTCGCCGGGGGAGCGCTGTTCACCCTGTTCCGGCCGGTCCGCTGGGTGGTGTTCCCCGCGCTGTGGCTGGGTTCGCTCGCGCTCGGCGCGTGGCTCGCCCTGCACCGGCGGCTGGGCGCCGCGGGGCGCAGCATCGGCTGGCTGCTGGTGGCGCTCTCGCTCAACACCATGGCGCAGCTGGCGTCCGTGCTGCTGTCGGACGGGCTGAACGACATCGTCAAGCACTCGGTCTTCGTGGTCTACAGCACGTTCCTGTTGTTCCCCGCGCTGGTGGCGGCGTTCGGCGCGATCGACAAGATCGGCCGGCCCGACCAGTTCCTGCCCGGCCAGAAGCTGCCGAACACCGGCGTGCCGTGGCCCTGGCAGCGCAAGCGCGCGCGGCAGGTCACGAGCGCCGTGCGGGGCGGCGAACGGGAACGGGAACTGGAACCGGTGTGAGCGGGGGTTCCGGAGGGGAGGTTCGGTGAGCACAGCCGTCGCGAGGCCGAGGATCGGGTGGAAACCGCGGATCTACGGCGCCCTCGGGAGCACCTGCCTCACGCTCGGCTTCGTCGCCCTGCTGTTCGTGGTCTACCAGCTGTACGTCGTGCCGGCCCGCACCGGCGCGGAACAACGCACGCTGGAGCAGGAACTGATCCAGCAGTGGGAGCAGCCGGACCCGTCCGGTCTGCCCGCGCCGGTGGTCGGCAACCCGTGGGACGCGGCGGTGCCGGCCCAGGGGCAGCCCCTGGTGCGGTTGTCCATCCCGCGGCTGGGCGCGCGCTGGGTGGTCGTGGAGGGTGTGACACTGGCCGATCTGCGGCGCGGTCCGGGCCACTATCCCGGCACCGCTTTTCCCGGCCAGCCGGGCAACTTCGCCGTGGCCGGGCACCGCGCGCCGCGCGTGTTCTGGGATCTGGACCGGATCGCCGCGGGCGACGCGATCCAGGTTCAGGCCGGCGCGACCGAGTACACCTACACGGTCACCGGCACCGAGATCGTCCGGCCCGATGACGTCGGCGTGATCGCGCCGGTGCCCGGTGATCCGGGCGCGCAGCCGGTCGAACCGGTTCTCACGCTGACGACATGCAACCCGAAGTGGGCCAGCTACCAGCGGCTGATCGTCCACGCGAGCCTGTCCGGCGTCCGGACCGTGCCGATCGAGGCGGGCTGAGCCGGGTGTCCACATGCGACACCTCCTCCGATCGGACGAGGCGCCGCACGGAGTTCCGCAGGTGCACGGCACCACGGTGGGGCGACCGGACACCGGGCGCGTCATGTCGGCGTGAGTTCGTCCCGTCTTGTCTACGCGGGCGGTTCCGCTCGCACCGTCTCGATCGGATTGGAGCTTTTGCGATGGAGGAGGAGACGTGACGCGACCACGACAATGGTGGAAGTCGTCCATGGTGCGCCGGGCCGGCGCGGTGGCCGGGGTGGCGGCGGTCGTCGCGGCGACCGGCGCGTCGTTCGCGATGGCCACCACCCCCGGGTCGCCCGGCACGCCACAGGCGCCGACGACGATCTACGCCGAGAACTTCCAGAACCGCCCGGCCGCGACTCCGATCGTCCGGCTGAACCAGTACACCGGGGCCAGCGGCCAGCGATACACCGCCGACGCGCCGTGGCTGCGGCAGTGCAACGGCTGGATCGCCTCGTCGGCCCAGCCGGTGGCGCCCACCGCCCAGGTCAACGACTGCGGGAACCAGGGAACCTGGAACGCGGTGCAGCAGATGGCCTACGCGCTGGGCGTCTACACCGGCATCGCCCCGGGCAGCAACTACGCGGTGTCGGCCATGACCTCGGGCAACCCGGGTGCTCCGCACGTCGAGTTCAAGACCGCCTCGAACATCCCGTTCAGCGGCAGCAACCGGTTCGTCACGTTCAGCGTGGACGTCGCGGCGATCAACTGCTTCGCCAACCACCCGCTGCTGCAGTTCTCGTTGCTCGACGGGGCGGGGACGGCGATCCCGGTCGGTTCCCAGATCGACGGCTGCAGCGCGTCACGGACGATCAACGTGCCGCAGATCGGATCGGCCCCGGCCAAGACCGCCACTGTCGGCACCTACACCTCCAACGGCGCGGTGCTGGTCAACGGCAGCTCGATCGGCGTGCAGATGGTCAACAACCAGCCCAGCGGCACTGGCAACGACCACGCCTTCGACAACATCAAGATCCTCGACGTGACGCCGCAGCTGGACAAGTCGTTCAGCCCGGTGGAGGTGAACACCGGCGGGACGTCGACGCTGACGTTCACCATCACCAACACCAGCGAGCTGGCGGCGAAGAACGGCTGGTCGTTCACCGACGCGCTGCCCGCCGGGCTGACGGTGGCAGGCGCCGGGACGACGAACTGCCCGAGCGGTGCGGTGACCGCGGCGGCCGGCGCCACGTCGGTCAGCGTGACCGGCAACCTGACCGCGGGGATGGCGTCGTGCACCGTGAGCGTGCCGGTGACCTCCGGCACGGCAGGCAGCTACACCAACGGTCCCGGCAACATGTCGCTGGTGGGGCTCAACCCGCCCGCGAACACGACGGTCACGTTCGTGGAGCCGGACCCGAGCGCCGACCTGGCGCTGAGCAAGACCGCACCGCAGGACGAGGTGCAGCCCGGCGACCGCATCACCTACACGCTCACGGTGATGAACCTCGGCCCGGCGGAGTCCTCCGGTCACACCGTGACCGACCCGATCCCGGCCGGCCTGGTCGACGTTCGGGTGCCCGCGGGCTGCTCGATCGGCTCGGACAGCGTGATCACCTGCACCGGTGGCCCGCTGGCCGCCGGTGACTCGGTGAGCTACGAGATCTCCGGCACGGTGGACGCGGTCAACGGGGACGGGGCGGCGAAGTACCTGACCAACGCCGCCCAGGTCACCGGGAACGACCCGGACAGCGACCCGGGCAACAACACCGGTTCCAAGACGGTGCGGGTCGTGCCGGTGGTGAGCCTCGCCATCGGTGGTCTCGGCGCCCTGGCCGGCGCCGGCGCGTGGTTCCTGCGCCGGCGGTCGACCCTCAACTGACAGGGGAGAAGGCGGCTCGTCGCACCGCGGCGAGCCGCCTTCACCGGCTACGGCCGGAAATTCGCGGCCTTCGGTCCACAGTCGATGACGACCTTCCCGTGCACGTGCCGCCCCGCCTGGAGCTCGACCGCGGCGCGGATCTGCTCGACCGGGAAGGTCGCCGCGATCGGCACCCGGAGCCGGCCCGCCGCGACCAGGCCGGCGATCTCCTCGAGGGCGCCCTGGGGCGCGTTGGCGCCGTTCGCCGGCGTGATCCCGTCGATCTGGGCGGCGATGGTGGTGATGCGTGCGTCGGGCACGCCGAGTTCGCGTGCCGCCTGCGCGGTGTCCGTCCCGTGCAGGTCCATGGCCGCGGTGACCCCGGCCGGAGCCAGGGCGCGGACCCGGTCGACCAGGCCGTCGCCATAGGTCACCGGCTCGGCCCCCAGGGCTCGCAGGGCCTCGGCCGAGGACGCCGACCCCGTCCCGATCACCCGCGCACCCGCTCGGCGCGCGAGCTGGACAGCGAACACGCCGACCCCGCCTCCCGCGCCACCGACGAGCACCGTGTCACCCGGGCCGGGGCCGACCACGGCCAGCGCCGCGGCCGCCGTCCGGCCCGCGATGGCGAGGGTGGCGGCGGTGCGGTCGTCGACGCCGTCCGGGGTGCGGTGCGCCTCGCCGCCCACCGCGATGGTCCCCGCCTCGTCCACGACGACGTGGTCGGCGACCGCGCGGGACAGGGCGCCGCCGAACACCCGGTCGCCGACCGCGAACTCGCGCACGCCGTCGCCGACCTGGTCCACGACCCCGGCGTAGTCGGTGCCGAACCCGCACGGCAGGCTCAAGCCGAATCGCGCCGCGGTCTCCGCGTCCGAGGTCATGAACCAGTCCATCGGGTTCAGGCCGGCCGCGGCGACCCGCACGCGGATCTGCCCCGGACCGGCCACCGGCACGGGCACCTCGCGGACGGTCAGGGCCTCCGGTCCGCCGAACGACTCGAACTGAACCGCCCGGCTCGTCGTCACCGGCGTGGTGACGTTCGGTTCTGCCATGCTCACCTGTCTCCTGTCGCGGCTCAGCAAGCGGACTATGCTCCGTTTCAACACCAGGCTAGCACAAGTGGAGCGTGATCCGTTTTGGCCGCCGAGGAGACCCGCAGACCGCGCGCGGACGCGGCCCGCAACCGGCAGCAGCTGCTGGAGGTCGCGACCCGCTTGTTCGCCTCGTCGGAGACCGAGCCGTCGATGCGCGCGATCGCCAGTGCGGCCGGGGTCGGCATCGCCACGCTCTACCGGCACTTCCCGACCCGGGAGTCGCTGGTCGACGCGGTCTACCGGGACCAGGTCACGCGGCTCACCTCCGGCGCCCGTGAGCTGCTCGCCGAACTCGACCCGCCCGCGGCGCTGCGACGCTGGATGGACCTGTTCGGCGAGTGGATCGCCACCAAGAACGGGATGCTCGACACGCTGCTCGCGATGATCGAATCGGGGGAGATCGGGCACGCCCACACCCGGACCGAGCTGCTCGGGGCCATCGACGAGATCCTGGACGCCGGTCGCGCGAGCGGGCAACTCCGTGGCGACGTCCCCGCCGAAGACATCGCCGCCGCACTGATCGGCATCTTCACCGTGGCCGGTTCGCCCGGGCACAAGGCGATGGCAGACCGGCTGCTGAACCTCCTGATGGACGGGCTCCGGCCTTCCTCGCGGCGGCGTTGATCCGCATGCGGATCCCTAGTCCCGGAACTCGAACGTCCAGTGCGCACGCGGTCCCGGCCCGACCACCAGTTCGGAGTCGCCGATCCGCTCCACGTGGCGGTGATTCACCGCCTCGCTGAGCGAAAACTCGACACTCCGCAACCCGATTTCGGCCGGTGGCACGACATCCAGCCGGATCGTGGTGCCGCCGCGCGTGGCCACCGTGCCGTGCGGGGTGGTCCGGACCGCGAAACCGCCGGCCCGCAGCAGCGGCACCGTGTCGGCGTGGTCGCCCGCGGTGATCCCGATCCGGATCGCGGTGACTTCGCGCATCAGGTGGCCGGCGTAGTCGTCCGGCAGGACGCGTTCCCGTCCCACGTCGCCCGGGTACGAGGCCGGCTCGGTGTTGCTCCGCGGGTCGGCGAAGAACTCCGGCCGGTACTCCATGCCCCACGCGCCGAAGGCGTCGTAGCTGGTGATGCCGCTGGTGAAGACCACGTCGAACCACGGGACCGGGACGCCGTCGCCGAAGTCGCGCGTCTGCAGGGACAGGACCGGTTCGTCGCCCAGTGCCCGCAGCCGCTCGGCCGCAGCCGCCAGGTCGCCGTCCCGCTCGGCCGACACCGCCAGCCCGCCTGCGCCGAGGACACCGTTCTGGCCGGCCAGGTCGCCGACCCCGAACAGCTCCAGGTACGTTTCCCGGCCCAGCACGTAACGGGCGGTCCACGTCTGCCCACCGCCGGTGGTGGTCCGGACCTGGAAGTTGGCGAATTCGCGCAGGAACTGCGAATGCTCGACCGCGTCCGCCGTTTCGCGGTCGATCACCCCGTACGCGTGGTTGAAGTACAGCAACTGCCTGTCCCCGGCGGCGGTCGCCGGGGCGCCGGCGGTTCCGGCGAATCCCACGACCATCGCGCAAAGCATGCTGAGAATTCTTCGATGTCTCCCCATGCCGACGACAGTAGAACCGTGTTGCCGGAATCGTTCCGGCCGTCACCCGTTTTGCGCAGTACCGGTCCGGTCCTCGAACAGGGCGGCCAGGCTCTGCGGGACGCTGTCGCCGAAAACGCTTTCCAGGACGGCGCTCTCGTCGGGTGGGTTTGCGGCCCGCGTGAACATCGCCTGTTCGTACTCGGCCAGTGCGGTTTCGGCGTCGTCGTGGGCGGCGAGCGCCTGGGCGAGTTCGGCGCCGTCCAGCATGGCCAGGTTCGCGCCTTCGCCGTTGGGTGCGGCGAGGTGCGCGGCGTCGCCGACGAGCGTCGCTCCCGGCACGCGCTCCCAGCGATGCCCGGTGGGCAGGGTGTGGTGCGGGCGCAGGACCGGCGCGGTGTCGCTGTCGGTGATCAGCGCGGTCAGTTCCGGCGCCCAGCCGTCGAACTCCCGCGCGATCCGCGCGGTGGCCGCCGCGGGGTCGGCGAAGTCCACGGCGGCGAACCAGTCCAGCGGCCGGGTGAGTTCGATGTAGCCGTGCAGGGTGTCGCCGCGCTCGCGGTGGGCGAAGATCGCCGCGTCCGGGGTGGGGCCGTGCGCGATCATCGATCCGCCGCCGACCGCCTTCGCCGTGGCGGGGTGCCGCGTGTCGGCGTCGAACAGGTACGTCTCGACGAACGCGGTGCCGGTGTACTCGGGTGTGGCGCCGGTCAGCAGCGGCCGGACCCGGGACCACGCGCCGTCGGCGCCGACCAGCAGGTCCGTGACGACGGTGCGGCCGTCGGTGAAGGTCACCTCGTGCCGCCCGTCGCCGAGGGTGCGGGCGCCGCTCGCCCTGTGTCCCCAGTGGACGGTGCCGGCGGGCAGCGCGTCGAGCAGCATCCGGCGCAGCTCGCCGCGCTGCACCTCGGGGCGGCCGCCGGTGCCGTCGTCGGACTTCTCGAACAGCACGGCGCCGGTCCGGTCGAGGATCCGCATCGCCTGGCGGCCCTCCAGCACGAGGCCGCGGAACTCCGCCATCAGGCCGGCGGCCGCCACGGCGAGCTGACCGTTGTAGTCGTGGATGTCGAGCATCCCGCCCTGCGTGCGCGCCATCGGCGAGGGCTCTGCCTCGTAGACGTCGGCCGGGATGCCGTGGACGTGCAGCACGCGGGCGAGGGTGAGCCCGCCGAGGCCGGCGCCGATGATCGTGACTGGGCTGCGCATCGGGAACTTCCTCCAGTGTCGGGAACATCGTCGTCGCCGACACTGGCGGGGTTCGCTGGCACCGGGCGCACAGCACGCTGACAGCGGCCTGTCAGGCGCCGCCTTCCGGTGCGGCGGGCGGGTCGTCGACGTGCACCGCTTCCGGGACGTCCGCGTGCCATTCCGCGAACTCCTCGACCCAGCGGGAGATCGACTCGGCGGCGTAGTGGCTCGGGTCCCAGCCGGCGTGCAGGCCGAGCCGGATCTGGCGCCCGTCCAGCATGATCCGCACCGCGTGCAGGCCGAACGCCGGGGCGTTGGTCATCACCGCGGCGCCGCGGCCGCTCGCCGCGAGGCCTTGCGCCATGAAGGCCGAGCTCATCTCGATCGCCTCCGGCACATCGACGCCCGCGGTAGCGACCGCCTCGTCGAACGCCAGCCGCGCCACGTTCGTCCGGTCCATCAGCACCAGCGGGTGCCGCGCCAGCTCGCGGATCTCCACGTCGGAGCGGCCGGCCAGCGGGTGGTCGCCCGCGACGTGGACGGTGATCCCCAGGTCGACGAGCCGCCGGGAGGCCCACTCGGCGGGCGGCGCCACGGTGGACACCCCCAGGTCCGCGCCCAGCACCCGCGTGCGCTCGAACACCGCGACCGGCTCGCATTCGAGCGCGTCGATCACCGGGTGGCGCGCCCCGCGTTCGGCGGTGAACGGCGCCAGCGACCGGACGATCGTGGTGAACGGCGCGACCACCCGCCACCGCGCGCCGCGGATCTGGTCCAGCCCGACGGCGTCGCGGGCCATCTGCTCGCGCAGCACCAGGTCCCGCGCCGCGTCGAGGAATCGCCTGCCGGCGTGCGTCAGGCTCAGCGCGCCGTGGCCCCGCTGGAACAGGGTGACGCCGAGCTCCTGCTCCAGCGCGCGCAGCTGCCGGGACACCGACGGTTGCGTGACGTGCAGGCGCCGTGACCCCTCGGTGATCGAACCCGCCTCCGCGACCGCGAGGAAGTACTTCACCACCCGCATCTCCACGGCGCATGCCTCCCGAGCATCAACTTCTTGCGGAATCAGTATTCGACAGCATGGCACGTGGCCACTGAGAATTCCTGGCACGTTCACCCGCATCACACCGGAGGCGACATGTCCGAGGACGAGACGGCCGCACGTCAGGGCAGGCGTGCCCGCATCGCGGCCTTCGTGGGCACCGCGGTCGAGTGGTACGACTTCTACATCTTCGGCACCGCCGCGGCGATCGCCTTCGGGCCGGTGTTCTTCCCGACGTTCGACACGTCCTCGGCGCTGCTGGCGTCGTTCGCGACGTTCTGGGCGGGTTTTCTCGCGCGCCCGATCGGCGGCATCGTGTTCGGGCACCTCGGCGACCGGCTGGGCCGGAAGAACACGCTGGTCGCGACCCTGTTGATCATGGGCGTGGCGACGTTCGCGATCGGCGTGCTGCCGGGGTACGCGACCATCGGGGTCGCCGCGCCGATCCTGCTCGTGCTGCTGCGCGCGCTCCAGGGCTTCGCCGTCGGCGGGGAGTGGGGCGGCGCCGTCCTGCTGGCCACCGAGAGCGGGCCGGGCGGCCGCGCGCTGCGGGGCGGGATGTTCGTGCAGCAGGGCTCGCCCGCGGGCAACATCCTCGCGACCCTCGTCATGGCGCTGGTCGCGGCGCTGCCCGGCGACGCCTTCGCGACGTGGGGCTGGCGGATCCCGTTCCTGCTGTCGGCCCTGCTCGTCGTCATCGGGCTGGTGACCCGCCTGAAACTGGAGGAGTCGCGGGAGTTCACCCAGCGCGTCGAGCAGGCGCCGCCGGTGAAGCTGCCGATCGCCGAGCTGCTCGCCCACCACTGGCGGCGGGTCGTCGCCGCCGTGTTCGCCAGCGCGCTCGGCATCGGGATGGCCTACTTCCTCAGCACGTTCATGCTCGCCTACGCGACCTCGCAGCTCGGCGTCAGCCGCCAGGTCATGCTGAACCTGCTGCTGGCCAACGCGGTCCTGCAGTTCCTGTGGCAGCCGGTGGCCACCCGGCTCGCGGAGCGGATCGGCGCGGCCCGGTTCATGGTCGGCACACTGGCGGCCACCGCGGCGCTGGCCGTGCCGATGTTCCTGCTCGCCGGCACCGGGAAACCCGCGCTCATCCTGCTCGGCATCGGGCTGAGCACGATCACCGGGACGGGCTACTACGCGGTGCTCGCCGGGTTCCTCGCCCAGGCGTTCCCGGTGGGCGTGCGCTACACCGGCATCTCGTTCTCCTACCAGCTCTGCTCGACGGTCATCGGCGGCACGACGCCGTTGCTCGCGCAGCTCTTCCTCACACTCGGCGATGGCCACTGGTCGGGGGTGGCGGTGTTCTACCTCGTCCTCATCGGAGTGACCGCGGGCGGCGTGACCGTGCTGTCCGCGCTCGTCCGCAGGTCCGCCACGACAACCGTCACCGCTTCGGTCTGAACAGGACGTTCCTCATGCGCATCGACACGATCATCACCAACGCCCGTATCACCACGCTCGACCCGGCGCGTCCGCACGCGCACTCGGCCGGCGTGCTGCACGGCCGGATCGTCGGCTTCGACGAGGAGCTCGACGGCGTCAGCGCGGACGCGCGCCACGACCTCGGCGGGGCGCCGGTCGTGCCCGGGTTCAACGACGCCCACCTGCACTTCTCCATGCTGGGCAAGGAGATGACGCAGCTCGACCTCTCCGCCGAGGCCGCCCCGACGCTCGACGCGCTCTACCGCCGCGTCGAGGAGTGGGCGGCGGCCAAACCCGAGGGCGCGTGGGTGATCGGCAATGGCTACGACCAGAACAAGATCGGCGAGCACCCCACGCGGCAGGTGCTCGACCGGATCGCCGGCGGCAGGCCGGTCTACCTGGTGCACACCTCGAACCACATGGCGGTGGCGAACACCGAAGCGTTCCGCCGGGCCGGGCACCCCGATCCGGACGTGGTGGCGGCGCCGCCCGGCGGCAGCGTCGTGTTCCGCGACGGCGTGAGCACGGGCCTGCTGCAGGAGCAGGCCATGACGCTGGTCAGCCACGTGCTCAAGCCGGTGCCGCAGGAGGAGCTGGTGGCGGCGCTGGAAGCCGCGTCGGCGTGGGCGTTGCGCCACGGGCTGACCAGCGTGACCGAGCCGGGGATCGGCGGACGGCTGATCGGCCACGGTCCCGCCGACGCCCGGGCGTTCCAGACCGCGTACGAGCGCGGGAAAGTCCGCACGCGCGTCACGGCGATGCCGTTCATCGACGCGGTGCACGACCTGGGGCGGGTCGACGACGGCCTGGACGGCTGGGGGCTGGACCTCGGGCTGCGCAGCGGGATCGGCGACGAGTGGTTCCGGCTGGGGCCGGTCAAGATCGTGTCCGACGGGTCGTTGATCGGCCGGACCGCGGCGATGTGCTGCGACTACCGCGACAGCCCCGGCAACCGCGGGTTCCTGCTCGCCGAAGCCGAGGCGTTGCGGGAGAACATCCTGCGCGGCCACGAGAACGGGTGGCAGATCGCGACGCACGCCATCGGCGATCACGCGCTGGACGTCGTGCTCGGCGCGTACGAGGAGGCCCAGAAACGCCTGCCGCGGCCCGATGCCCGGCACCGTATCGAGCACGTCGGGGTCGCCTCCGACGAGCAGGTCGCGCGGATCGTGTCGGCGGGTGTGATCCCGGTGCCGCAGGGTCGGTTCATCTCCGCGCTGGGCGACGGTTTCCTGGCCGCGCTGGGCGCGGATCGCGCGGAGCGCGCGTACCGGATGCGCAGTTTCGTCGAGGCCGGTGTCGAGCTGCCCGGATCGACCGACGCGCCGGTGGTGCCGGGGGAGCCGTTGATCAGCATCCACGACATGGTCAACCGCCGCTCGGCGTCCGGCGCGCCGATCGCCCCGGCCGAAGCGCTCACCCCGGCGCAGGCCCTGCGGGCGTACACGATCGGCTCGGCGCACGCCGTGCACGAGGAGTCGCGCAAGGGCCCGTTGCGGCGGGGCAACCTGGCCGACCTCACCGTGCTGTCGGACGACCTGCTCCAGGTGGCGCCCGAGCGCATCCGAGAGCTGCAAATCCGCGCGACGATGGTGGGTGGCGTGTTCGGTTATGACGCGGAGGGCGAGCTGGCCCCGTCCTGACGCGACGATGGCTCAGGGGAGGTACGCACTCGCCCGGCGAGCGCCATCCTGAACGCTCGCCGAGCGTGGCCTTCCCGGGGGCCGAGGCGGGTGGCGGTTCGCCCTCCGGGAGGTGATGGCCCGTCCGCCGTTTGTGGCGGCGGGTCAGGACTGCGGGGGCCGAGGCGGGTGGCGGTTCGCCCTCCGGGAGGTGATGGTCCGCCCGCCGTTTGTGGCGGCGGGTCAGGACTGCGGGGGCCGAGGCGGGTGGAGGAGCACTGGAGCGCGACGACCGAGCTGTCCGGGAAGC
>NZ_JBEXTX010000149.1:0-15525 GCF_040614175.1 Amycolatopsis sp. NPDC006131 | reverse complement strand
GCTCGGGCCCGGCGGCTCGGGCCCGGCGGCTCGGGCCCGGCGGCTCGGGCCCGGCGGCTCGGGCCCGGCGGCTCGGGCCCGGCGGCTTGGGGCTGGCGGCTTAGGGCTGCCGCCTTGGGGCTGGCCGGTTCGCGAAGCGGGCTCGGCCCCGCCGGGCATACAGCGGCCGTGGAACCATTCGGGGCTTGCGGCCCGTGCCCGCGGGCAGCCGGGCGAGGCGCTCGGCCCGGGCCATTCGCGGAACCCGACCGGGCTCCGGTCGCTGCCCGCGGGCCGCCGGCGGCGAGCAGTTTCGGCAACCGCGCGATCCCGGCCTCCCGCCTCGGCGGCGGGCCGGGCAGCCGGGCAAGGCGCTCGACCCGTGGCCGCTCGTGGAGCCCGACCGAGCTCGCGGCCTTTGCCCGCAGGCCGACGGGCGAGGCGCTCGACCTGCGACCATTCGCCGAACCCGACCGGGCTCGCGACCGCTGCCCGCGGGCCGCCAACGGCGAGCAACCTCGGCAACCGCGCATACCCGGCCTCGCACCTCGGCGGTAGGCCGGGCGGCCGGGCGAGGCGCTCGGCCCGCGACCGCTCGTGGAACCCGACCGGGCTCGCGGCCTGTTCCCGCAGTCCGACCGGGCTCGCGGCCGCTGCCCGCGGGCCGCTGGCGGCGAGCAGCCTCGGCAATCGCGCGATCCCGGCCTCCCGCCCGGGCAGCAGGCCGGGCAGCCGGGCGAGACCGTCGCCCCGCGACCGCTCTCGGAGCCCGGCTCCGCCGGACCTCGCGCGCGGGGTGTCAGCCCGCGCGGCGGTGCGTCCAGCCGCGGCGGCGGAGTTCGTCGCCGGTGAGGGTGAGTGGGCGGCCCAGGTGGTCGGTGCCCACCCAGCGCAGGGTCCCGGCCCCCGCCTCGAGGACGTACGGGCGGCCCTGGCTCCACACGACGGAGCAGGGGGCGGTCGGAAGCGGATCCGTCTCGGTCTCGGTGCTCAACACGACTGTGGTGTCGCGCGAGGCGGGCGAAGTGTTAGCCGCCTGCCAACTATTCACCCGGCCGGTGGATCATCGTCCACAGTGGAGCCTCGCCGGGCGCGTCCTGCCTGCGATTTCGCCGAAGCCACGGTACTTTCCCGCCGAGGAGGCAACCACTGATGACCGCACCCCGCCGCGTCCTGCCGCTGCTGCTCCTGTCCGCCGGCGTCCTGGCCGGCTGCTCCGCCACGCCCGGCGTCGCACCCCAGACGAGCGTCCCCGCGAGTGCCCCCGCGAGCGTCCCGGCGAGCACGGCCACCCCCGCGCCGAGCACGTCGCCCACCACGACCGGGGCACGCGCGGACGGCTGCGGCACCGTGCCGGCCGCGAGCGGCCTGACCCTGCAGGTCATGGAGACCTCGACGAGCAGCCTGAGCTGCGGTCAGGCCACCGACCTGGTGACCCGGTTCCAGCGGGCGATCGCCGGGCGGCAGCCCGCCGGGTCGGGCCGTCCGGTGAGCGAGACCGTCGACGGCTGGCTGTGCGTCTCCGGCCCGCCCGCGTCCCAGGGCGGCACCACGTGCAGCCGCGGCGAGGACACCGTCTTCGCCCGCGTCACCGAAGCGGAGTAGCCGCCCCCGGCCGCGAACCGGGGGCGGCCCGCGCTCAGCCCTTCAACCCCGGGAAGTCGTCCTCGCGGAACTCGCCGGCCGGACGGGAGTCCGGCGCGGCCTGTTCCTTGCCGCGCAGCTCGACGCGGCGGATCTTGCCCGAGATCGTCTTCGGCAGCTCGGCGAACTCCAGCCGCCGGATCCGCTTGTACGGCGCCAGGTGCTCCCGGCAGAACGCCAGGATGCTCTCCGCCGTGGCCGCGTCCGGCTCGTGCCCGGCCGCGAGCACCACGTAGGCCTTGGGCACCGCGAGCCGGATCGGGTCCGGCGCGGGCACCACCGCGGCCTCGGCGACCGCCTCGTGTTCGAGCAGCACGCTTTCCAGCTCGAACGGCGAGATGCGGTAGTCCGACGCCTTGAACACGTCGTCGGTGCGGCCGACGTAGGTGATGTAGCCGCGCGCGTCGACCGAGCCGACGTCGCCGGTGTGGTAGTAGCCGCCGCGGAACGCCTCCGCGGTCCGCTCCTCGTCGTCGGCGTAACCGACCATCAGCCCCACCGGCCGCTCGGTCAGGTCGAGGCAGATCTCGCCCTCCTCGGCTGGCTGCCCGCTCACCGGGTCGACCAGCACGACCTTGAACCCGGGCACCGGGCGGCCCATCGACCCGGACTTGACCTCCTGGCCGGGCGTGTTGGCGATCTGCACGCTGGTCTCGGTCTGCCCGAACCCGTCCCGGATCGTGACGCCCCACGCCTTGCGGACCTGGTCGATCACCTCCGGGTTGAGCGGCTCGCCCGCGCCGACCACCTTGACCGGCGGCGTCTCCAGCGCGCCGAGGTCGGCCTGGATCAGCATCCGCCACACCGTCGGCGGCGCGCAGAAGCTCGTGATCCCGCACCGCTGCATCTGCGCCATCAGCGCGCCGGCGTCGAAGCGCGTGTAGTTGAACAGGAACACCGTCGCCTCGGCGTTCCACGGCGCGAACACGTTGCTCCACGCGTGCTTCGCCCAGCCGGGCGAGGAGATGTTCAGGTGCACGTCGCCGGGTTCGAGCCCGATCCAGTACATCGTGGACAGGTGCCCGACCGGGTAGGACACGTGCGTGTGCTGCACCAGCTTCGGCTTGGCCGTGGTGCCGGAGGTGAAGTACAGCAGCAGCGGGTCGGTCGCGGCGGTCGGTGCGTCCGGCGTGAACGATTCCTCCGCGGAATAGGCGTCGGCGAAGGAGTGCCAGCCCTCGGCCCGCTCCCCCACCGCGATGCGGGTGTAGTCGCCGGCGACCTCGGCGAACTTCTCGACGTCCGCCGACCGGACCACGACGTGCCGCGCGTTGCCGCGGTCCACGCGGTCGCGCAGGTCGGCCGCGCCGAGCAGGGTGGACGCCGGGATGATCACCGCGCCGAGCTTGATCGCGGCGAGGATCGTCTCCCACAGCTCGACCTGGTTGCCGAGCATGAGGATCAGGCGGTCGCCGCGGCGGACGCCGAGGCCGCGCAGCCAGTTCGCGACCTGGCTGGAGCGGCGGGACATCTCCGGGTAGGTCCAGCAGCCCTCGCCGCCGTCCTCCTCGACGATCCACAGCGCGTACTTCTCCGCGTTGGCCGGATCTGCGGCGACCACGTCGAACCAGTCCAGCGCCCAGTTGAACTCGTCCAGTTCCGGCCAGGCGAACTCGCGGTAGGCGGTGTCGTAGTCCTCGCGGTGCGCGAGCAGGAAGTCGCGCGCCTCGCGGAACTGCTGGTGAGCGGCGTTGCTCATGGCCTTGCTCCTCACTCGCCGGTGAACTCGGGCGCCCGGCGCTCCATGAACGCCCGCACCGCTTCCTGGATGTCCTTGCTGGGCAGGAAGGCCGCGTTCCAGGTGGAGACGTAACGCAGCCCGTCGCTGACCTGCCGCTCGGTGTTGAGCGAGAGCACCTCCTTGACGCCCTGCACGACCAGCGGCGGGTTGGCGGCGATCTCGCGAGCCAGCTCGTCGGCCGCGGCCAGCACGGCGTCCTGGTCGGCGTACACGTCGTTGACCAGCCCGATCCGCTCCGCGCGCGCGGCGTCGATGTCCTTGCCGGTCAGGGCGAGCTCACGCAGGTGGCCCTCGCCGATGATCCCGGCCAGCCGCTGCAGGCTGCCCAGGTCCGCCACGATCGCGACCTTCGCCTCGCGCACGCTGAACTTCGCGTCCGCGCTGGCCAGCCGCACGTCCGCGGCCGCGATCACGTCGACGCCGCCGCCGATGCACCAGCCGGACACGGCGGCGATCACCGGGGTGCGGCACTCCGCCACGGCGGTGACGCTGTCCTGCAGGACCCGGATCTCGCGGAGGAACTCGGTGCGCGGGCCGGCCAGGGCGTCGCCGGCGAGCAGCGGCGCCCAGCCGCCCATCATCGCGGGCAGGTCGAGGCCGTAGGAGAAGTTCTTCCCGCTGCCGGTCAGCACGATCGCCCGTACTGCGGGATCGGCGTCCAGGGTGCGGAACACGATCGGCAGCTCGCGCCAGAAGTCCGGGCCCATCGCGTTGCCCTTGCCCGGCCCGAGCAGGGTCACGCGGGCGACCGGCCCGGTTCGCTCGACGGCGAGCGAGACCAGGTCCGGGAGCTTGTCGGCGGTGTCAGTCATGCGGCCATCTTGACGCATCCGGACACGATCCCGCGCACAAGCCTGTGCGGGGACGCCCGGCGGGTGGTTTCCTGATCGTCATGCTGACCCGTCCCCTGGAGACCACCGGACTGGCCGCCGCGTTCACCTTCGAGGGCCACCGCCTCTGCTACACCGAGTTCGGCACCGGCGACCGCGTGGTCGTGCTCGCCCACGGCCTGATGTTCACCCGGCGGATGCACGCGCCGCTGGCGCGAGGGCTGGCCGCCGAGGGGTTCCGGGTCGTCACGCTGGACCTGCTCGGGCACGGCGACTCCGACCGGCCGAGCGAGTCGTGGCACTACTCGATCCCGGCGTTCGGCGACCAGGTGCTGGCGCTGCTGGACCACCTGGACGTGGACCGGGCCGTGGTCGGCGGGACGTCGCTCGGCGCGAACGTTGCGCTGGAGGCGGCGGTCAAGGCGCCGGAGCGGCTGCGCGGGGTCGTGGTGGAGATGCCGGTGCTGGACAACGCGATCGTCGCCGGGCTGCTGGCGTTCACACCGCTGCTGTTCGCGGCGCGGTTCGTGCCGTTCGGGGTGCAGGCGGTGGCGAAGGTGGCCGGCCTGGTGCCGCAGGGCAGCCAGTGGGTGGACGTCGTCACCGACACGCTCGACCAGCGCCCGGCGTCGATGGCGGCGCTGCTGCACGGCGTGTTCTTCGGCCGGATCGCGCCGCCGCGGTCGGTGCGCAAGCGGATCGAGGTGCCCGCGCTGGTGATCGGGCACCAGCGCGACCCGGTTCACCCGTTCGGCGATGCCGACACGCTGGCCGCCGACCTGCCCGCGGCGGAGTTCGTGCAGGCGCGCAGCCCGGTCGAGCTGCGGTTCGACCCGCAGCGGCTGACCGCGGCGATCCTCGACTTCGTGCGGCGCTGCTACCGGAGCTGATCCGGCAGCAGGCCGGCGACCGGGCCGATCACGATCACCGCGGGCGGGCGCACCCCGGCGGCCTTGGCGTCCTCGGCCGCGGTGGCCAGGGTGAAGCGGTGCACCCGCTGGGTCGGCATGGTGCCGTTCTCCACGACCGCGACCGGCGTGTCGCCGGGGCGGCCGCCGTCGAGCAGCGCGGCGGCGAACTGGCCGAGCCGTTCCACACCCATCATCAGCACGATCGTGCCGCGCAGCTTCGCCAGGGCCGACCAGTCGGTCAGGGAGTTCTCGTGGTCCGGCGCGACGTGCCCGGACACCACGACGACCTCGTGGGCGACCCCGCGGTGGGTGACCGGCACCCCGGCCGCCGCGGGACCGGCGATCGAGCTGGTGATGCCCGGCACCACGGTCACCGGCACGCCCGCCTCGGCGCACGCGAGCAGCTCCTCGAAGCCGCGGCCGAACACGTACGGGTCGCCGCCCTTGAGGCGGACCACGAACTTGCCCGCCTTGGCGTGCTCGATCAGGGTGGCGTTGATGAAGTCCTGGCTGGCGGCGCGGCCGTAGGGGATCTTGGCAGCGTCCACGACCTCGACGTCCGGGTGCAGCTCGTCGAGCAGCTCGCGCGGGGCCAGCCGGTCGGCGACCACGACGTCGGCGCGGGCCAGCAGCCTGCGGCCCTTGACGGTGATCAGCTCCGGGTCGCCTGGGCCGCCGCCGACGAGCGCCACGCCGGGCAGCTCGGCGGCGTCGGGCGGGGTGATGTCGTCGGCGATCGCGCCGGTGTGCAGGGCCTCGACGATGTTGTCGCGCACCGCGGCCGAGCGCAGCGGCTGGCCGCCGGAGAGGACGCCCACGACCAGCCCCTCGTGGCGGCCGACCGCGGCGGTCACGGCGGTGCCCTCGATGCCGGCGTCGGCGCGCACGCAGAAGATGCGGCGGCGCTCGGCCTCCGCGCACACCGCGGCGTTCACTTCGGGGTCGTCAGTGCAGGCCAGGACGTACCAGGCGCCGTCGAGGTCGCCGTCGGCGTAGCGGCGCTGGTGCCAGACCACCTCGCCGGCGTCGATCATGCCGCCGACGGCCGGGGTGGTGGACGGCGAGATCAGCTCGACCGCGGCGCCGGCGCTGATCAGGCGGGGCAGTCTGCGCTGGGCGACGGTGCCGCCGCCGACGAGCACCACGCGCCGCCCGGCGAGGTCGAGGCCGACGAGGTAGTGCTGGTCTTCAGGCATGCGGACAAGCATGCCTGCTGGGTGCCGCGAAAACACCTCAGGGTTGCAGGAGTGTGAGCAACTCCGTATTGCCGAACATGCGCGCGGTGTCCACGGCCGACGGGGTGCCCGCCGCCGGGTCGGCGCCTCCCGCCAGCAGCGCCTTGACGACGTCCGGGTCGTTCTTGAACACCGCGCCCGCCAGCGGGCTCTGGCCCTGGTCGTTGAGCCGGTTCGGGTCGGCGCCCCGGTCGAGCAGCGCCTTGACCGTCCCGGCGTGGCCGTGGTAGGCGGCCAGCATCACGAGCGTGTCGCCGCGGTCGTTGGTCAGGTTGACCGCGATGCCGGCGTCGACGTAGGCCGCCAGCGTCTCCGTCTGCCCCTCCCGGGCCATCTGGAACACCCGGCTCCACAGCTCGATCATCTCGTCGGACGGCTCGCTCATGACATCGAGCCTAGTGCGGGCCGTCCGGCCGGACGGCCCGCACTAGGTCAGCGCGCCGACGAGGGGTACGGCAGCAGGGCCATCTCGCGCGCGTTCTTGATGGCCTGGGCCACCTGCTTCTGCTGCGTGGGCGACAGGCCCGTCACCCGGCGGGCGCGGATCTTGCCGCGGTCGGAGATGAACTTGCGCAGCAGGTCCACGTCCTTCCAGTCCACAACGGACACGTCCGCCTCGGCGAGCAGGTTGCGGCGACGGCGGCCGGGCCGGTCCTTGACGTACTTGGGCACGGCGCTTACCAGCTCGACTTCGACACGCCGGGCAGCTCGCCGCGGTGGGCCATCTCGCGCAGCCGCACCCGGGACAGCCCGAACTTGCGGAAGTAGCCACGCGGGCGGCCGTCCGCGGTGTCGCGGTTGCGCAGCCGCGTGGGGCTGGAGTCGCGGGGCAGCTTCTGCAGCGCCACCACCGCGGCCGCCCGCTCGTCCGGTGTGGACTTCGGCGAGGACACCACCGCCTTCAGCTCGGCCCGGCGCTCGGCGTAGCGGGCCACGACGGCGCGTCGCTGCTCGTTGCGGGCAATCTTCGACTTCTTCGCCATCAGCGCTCCTCCCGGAACTCGACGTGGCGGCGCACCACCGGGTCGAACTTGCGCAGCACCATCCGGTCCGGGTCGTTGCGCCGGTTCTTCCTCGTAACGTAGGTGTAGCCGGTCCCCGCGGTCGAGCGGAGCTTGATGATCGGCCGGACGTCGTTGCGGGCCACTACAGCTTCACCCCCTTGGCGCGCAGTTCGGCCACCACGGCGTCGATCCCGCGCTTGTCGATCGTCTTGATGCCCTTCGCCGAGACCCGCAGCGTGACCCAGCGGCCCTCGGACGGCACCCAGTAGCGCCGCCGCTGGACGTTCGGGTCCCACCGCCGCGAGGTCCGCCGGTGCGAATGGGACACCTGCTTGCCGAAGCCCGGCTTGCGGCCGGTGACCTGGCAGACCGCCGACATCCACCCTCCCTAGTTGGTATCGATTTTCATTATCACCTACTCTACAACGCGTGGATCCCGAAACGACCGGCACCACCCGGGTGCCCCTCACCCTGATCAGCGGCCTCGTCCCGGCCGCCACCGCGGACCTCGCCGAACAGGCCCGCGCGGCCCGGCCCGGCACCGCGGTCGTGCACCACGACCTGCGCGAGATCCGCGGCGGCGTCGTGCGGCGGCGGCTGCGGCTGGGCGACCGCGACGAGACGACCGTCCTGGAACTCGCGCACGGCTGCGTGTCCTGCACCCTGCGGGAGGACCTGCTCCCGCTGCTGCGCCGCCTCGCCGGCACGCCCGGCGTGCGGCACATCGTGGTGCGGCTGGACGAGGCGATGGAGCCGGAACCGGTCTGCTGGGCGATCCGGCACGTCCTCGTCGGCGACCGGCCGGTGAGCGACTTCGTGGCGATCGACGGCGTGCACACGGTGCTGGACCGCGGCTCCTGGCTGGCCGACGCGATTGGCGACGACACCCTGGAGGAGCGCGGGCTGCAGGCCAGTCAGGACGACGAGCGCACGGTCGCGCAGGTCGCGTTGTCCCAGGCCGAGTTCGCCGACGTGCTCGTGCTGACCGGCACGGCCGACGCCTGGACCGACGCGAAGACCGCGGCCGTCCTCGACCGGGTCGCCCCGGCGGCCCTGCGCACCTCGCGCCTGGCCGACGTGCCCCCGGACGCGCGGCGCGGCGAGGTGACCGACATGCACGGCCCGCTGCTGCACGGCGAGCCGCCGCTTGGCGCGGACTGCGGCGTGGCGACGCTGCTGTTCACCGCGCAGCGCCCGTTCCACCCGGAACGCCTCCACGACGCGCTGGACGTGCTGCTCGACGGGGTGGTGCGGACCCGGGGCCGGGTGTGGGTGGCCAGCCAGCCGGACATGGCGCTGTGGCTGGAGTCCGCGGGCGGCGGCCTCGGGGTCGGGCACGCCGGGCCGTGGCTGGACGCGCCGGACGGTCCGGCGTGGACGGACGTGTCGCCGGAGCGGCGGACGCTGGCGTCCCTGCGCTGGCACCCGGTGTTCGGCGACCGGGCCTCGGAGATCTTCGTCGTCACCGATCAGGCCACGCCGGCCGAGATCGAGGAAGCCCTGTCCGGCGCGCTGCTCACCGACGCCGAGCTCGCGGCCGGGCAGCGGGAGTGGCTGACCTACGACGACCCGTTCGGCGCCTGGCACGAGGAGCCGTGCGAAGAAACCGACGAGACGCAGGACGTGAACGTCACGTCCGGAACGGAGAAGCAGTGAAACCCGGCATCCACCCCGACTACCACCCGGTGGTGTTCCAGGACACCGCGACCGGGGACGCGTTCCTTACGCGCTCGACGATCACCTCGGACAAGACGATCGAGTGGAGCGACGGCAACACCTACCCGCTCGTGCTCGTCGACGTCAGCGCGTGGTCGCACCCGTTCTGGACGGGCGCGCGCCGGATCATGGACACCGCGGGCCAGGTGGAGAAGTTCCACCGCCGTTACGGAAGGCGGAAGTGATGGCCGTTCCCAAGCGCAAGATGTCCCGCAGCAACACCCGCCACCGCCGCGCCCAGTGGAAGGCCGTGAAGCCGGACCTGGTGCCGGTGGTGATCGACGGCAAGGAGCAGCTCGTGCCGCGCAAGCTGCTCGGGCACTTCCACCGGCTGGCACGGTGACGCTCCCGGTCACCGTCCTGTCCGGGTTCCTCGGCGCGGGCAAGACGACGCTGCTCAACCACGTGCTGGGCAACACCGAAGGCACGCGGGTGGCGGTGATCGTCAACGACATGAGCGAGGTCAACATCGACGCCGCGCTCGTCCGCACGCGAGAGCGCCTGGTCGAGATGACCAACGGGTGCATCTGCTGCACCCTGCGGGACGACCTGCTGGAGGAGGTGGGCCGGCTCTGCGACGAGGGCCGGTTCGACCACGTGCTGATCGAGTCGAGCGGGATCTCCGAGCCGATGCCGGTCGCGGCGACGTTCACGTTCCTGCCGCGGGCGCGGCTGGACACCATGGTGACGGTGGTGGACGCGCTGAACTTCGCCCGCGAGCTGGACGCCGGGGACGGCCTGGCCGAGCGGTCGCTGGACCAGTACGAGGGCGACGAGCGGACCGTCAGCGACCTGCTGATCGACCAGGTCGAGTTCGCCGACGTGCTGCTGCTGAACAAGACCGACCTCGTCGGCGACGACGACCTGGTCCGGCTGGAGGCGCTGCTACGGCGGCTCAACCCGGCGGCGAAGGTGATCCGCGCCAGCTTCGGGAAGGTGCCGGTGCGGGAGGTGCTCGGGACCGGCCGCTACGACCTGGAGCGGGCCCAGCAGGCGCCCGGCTGGGTGGCGGAGCTGAACGGCGACCACGTGCCGGAGACCGAGGAGTACGGCATTTCCAGCGTCGTGTTCCGGGCCGCGCGGCCGTTCGCGCCGGAGCGGCTGTGGTCGTTCGTGACGCGGGAGCTGGACTCCGGCCGGTTCGGGAAGGTGCTGCGCTCCAAGGGGTTCTTCGCGCTCGCGTCCCGTCCCGGGGTGGTGGGTCTGTGGTCGCAGGCCGGGTCGGTGGCGCGGTTCGAACCGCAGGGCAGCGGGCCGGCGCGGCAGGAGCTGGTGTTCATCGGGACGGGCCTGGACCACACGGCGCTGAGAGCGGCGCTGGAGAGCTGCCTCGGCGAGGAAGCCGGCCCGGACCCGTTCCCCGCGTGGGAACTGCACGACCACGCGGCGCACTAGCCCGGCCGGTACAGCATCCCGAGGAACTCGCGCAGCAGCCGTTCCCGCAGGGCCGGGGCAGCGGCGCCGAGCAGGGCGTTGATCCCGGCCATCCGGTCCGGCAGCCCCGCGCCGCCGCCCATGCCCGCGGCGGTGAGCAGGCCCTCGAACTGCTCGCCGGTCAGCGTGTCCGGGTCCAGCGCGGCGACGAACGCGGCCACGTTCTCGTCCACCGCCACCGGCCCGGCCTCCCGGGCGGCGGCGACCGAGGCGGCGAGGTCGGCGAGGAACCCGGCCTCGCCGCCCCGGTTCGCGGCAGTGACCGTGAGGTGCAGGTTCACCGGCGAGGACCCGTGCGCGAACTGCGGCTGCACGTACCAGCCGCGGACCCGCATCTCGTCGGCGACCGTGAACAGGTCGATGCCGTCGTCGTCGGCGGTGAGCGCGATCAGGGTCGAGTCCGGTTCGGCGAGCAGCCGCAGCCCGTCGATGCTCCGGATGCCCTCGGCGATGGCCGTCACCGCGGCCAGGGTCTGCCGGGCGAGTTCGGAGTAGCCGTCGTCGCCGAGGTGCTGCACCACGGCCCACGCGGCGGCGAGCGGCCCGCCCGAGCGGGTGGACTGGATGGTGCTGTTGAGCATCGTGTAGCCGGGCCAGTCGGCGCTGGCGAAGTAGTGCCCGCGCCGCAGCTCCGCGTCGGCGTGCAGCAGCACCGACACGCCCTTGGGGCAGTAGGCGTACTTGTGCAGGTCGACCGAGACGCTGGTGACGCCCTCGACGCCGAACCCGAACTCGGGCACCGGCCTGCCGAGACGGCGGAAGTACGGCAGGACCCAGCCGCCGATGCAGGCGTCCACGTGCATCCGCACCCCGCGCCCGGCGGCCGCGGCGGCGATCGGCGCGACCGGGTCGATCACGCCATGTGCGTAGGACGGGGCGCTGGCGACCACGAGCACCGTCGTGTCGTCGATCGCGGCGGCCATGGCGTCGGCGTCGGCGCGGAAGGTGACCGGGTCGACCGGCACGACGACCGGCCGCACCCGGAACAGGTGCGCGGCCTTGTGGAACGCGGCGTGCGCGGTCGAGGGCAGCACCACGCTCGGCTCGGCGACGCCGGGGCGGCCCTCGCGCGCGGCGAGCACCGCGAGCAGGCACGACTCGGTGCCGCCGGAGGTCACCGCCCCGACCGTGGACGGCGTGCCGCCCACCAGGCGCGCGGTGGCGGCGACCAGGTCGTTTTCCAGGCGGCGCAGGCTGGGGAACGCGGTCGGGTCGAGGCCGTTGGCGGAGGAGGCGAGCGCGTGCGCCTGCGCGGCCAGTTCGTCCACACCGGACAGTCCGCTGTCGTAGACGTAGGCCAGGGTGCGGCCGCCGTGGGTGGGCAGGTCACCGGCCCGCAGCTCCCGCAGCTCGGCGAGCACCTCGCGGGCGGGCCTCATCGCGGCTCCAGGATCGAGCGGCGCAGCAGCGGCAGGCCCGCCAGCACGAGGATCCCGGGCAGCAGCGCGAACCCGAGCAGGATCGCGGTGACCGCGCTGCCCGGCTGCGCCGCGGAGGCGTCCACACTGGACACGTACCCGCCCGCGGTCAGCACCAGCCCGAACAGGCCCGGTCCCAGCGCCAGGCCGAGCGTCTCCGACGCGGTCCACACGCCGGCGGTGATGCCGGCCCTGGTGGCGCCGGTGCGCTCCTCCTCGGCGCTGATCAGGTCGGGCAGGATCGCCAGCGGGAACACCTGGATCCCGGCGTAGCCGACCCCGGCGAGCGCGACGAACACGAACGACACGCCGACCGGCAGCACCAGCGCCGCGCACAGGCCCGCGCACGCGACGCCGAAGGCGATGCAGGCGAACCGGAAGCCCGTCAGCTTGCCCCAGCGCGCGCCGATGCGCGGCCACAGCGGCATGGTGACCAGTGCGGGCAGCACGAACCCGACGAACAGGTACGTCTGCAGGTCCGCGTCGCCGAACACGTACCGGGACGCGTAGTTGACCCCGGCCAGCAGGGTGGCCAGGCCGAGCGACTGGACGAAGTAGACGCCCAGCAGCCACCGGAAGGCGCGCCACTGGCGCATCGTGGCGAGCAGCTCGCGCCAGCCGGGCGTCGGCGGGCGCAGGTTGCCCACCGGCGCGCCGCGGGTGCCGAGGAACACCGCGATGGTGCCGAGCACCATGATCGCGCCCATCACGATCCCCATGACGCGGTAGCCGCTGACGCCGCCGACCTGGTTGGTGATCTCGGGGGCGCCGCCGCCGGAGACCAGGATCGCGATCGCGAGCAGGCCGATGCGCCAGCTGGTCAGGCGGGTGCGCTCGTGGTAGTTGTCCGTCAGCTCGGCGGGCAGCGCGTTGTAGGGCACCTGGAAGAAGGCGAACGCGGTAGCGCAGAGGAAGAACGCGAGCACCACGTACCCGGCGTCCAGCGGGGTGCTGCCGAAGCCGGGGTGGGCGAAGATCGCGGCGAACAGCACCGCGACGCCGAGCCCGCCGAACAGCAGGAACGGGCGCCTGCTCCCCCGGCGGTTCAGGCTGGCGTCGGACAGCCGCCCGGCGACCGGGTTGAACAGCACGTCCCACGCCTTGGGCACGAGCACGATGGCCCCGGCGACCGCACCCGGCACCGCCATCGTGTCGGTGAGGTAGGGCAACAGCAGCAGCCCGGGCACCGTGCCGAACGCGCCGGTGACGAACGACCCGGCGGAGTAGCCGAGCCTGGTCTTGGCCGGTAGGGCGACCATGGTCCTCCGATCTGCACCCGGTGATCGCCCGCATCGTGTCATCGATCACGGCCCGGGGAGCGCCCGGGGCGCGAATTCGTCATGAGACGACGAACGCCCGGGAGGCGCCGGTGAAGGGCGTGATCGCGCCGTCGAGGGACTTCGCGTCGCCGGAGTGGACCACGCGGTACTTGCCGACCGGGGTGTCCGGCGGGATGTCCCAGGTGATCGTCGCCGTGGACTCGGCCAGGAAGGTGCGCCGCCACCGGTACTTGGTGGCCCAGTCGCCGTCGTCGGCGTGGCGGACCCAGGTGCCCCCGTCCAGGCGCTGGACCTCCAGGAACGTCCCGTTCCGGTGCAGGTCGTTCTTCGGGTGGCCGGTGACGAACTCGACCAGCACCTGCTCGCCCCGGCGGTAGCTGCTCCGCGGCTCAGTGAGCACGTCGCCGAACCGCTTGAGCAGCGGCGGCGAGTCCACCACCACGCCGGGCTGGAAGTTGAGCTGGTCGCCGGACAGGTCGCGCGGCTGCGGCCCGGGCGGGACGCTCGCCCCGTCCCGCATCGCGGCCGCGAGCCGGGCGAACTCCTGCTGGTATGCGGGCAGCGTGTAGCGGCCGAAGAGCGTGGACGCGCCCTCGTACTGCTGCGAGTCGTACTCCTCGGGGGTCGTGACGTACTGGCTGTAGGCGTTGGCGTAGCCCTGCATGATCACGTTCTCCAGCGGCACGCCCAGCTCGGCGGCGACGGTGCGGCGGACGCGCAGCCCGGCGACGATCGTGTACTCGGCCGGCCCGGCGACGAGGTGGAGCTGCCCGAGCCGCAGGATCTGCAGCGGCAGCACCTCCGGGGCCCACGGGTGGGGCTTCATGGCGCCGAACGGCACCGCGATCACCTTCGGCGCGTGTGCGTCGGCCAGTGCCTGCGGGATCGGCGCGTCCATGCCGCCGAGCGCGTCGATGAAGGGGTTGCGGACACCCTCGGGCAGCGGGAGCCCGGGGCCGTCCTCGGTGCTGCCGGCGAGCATCGACACGCCGATCGCCGCGGTGGCCGTGGTGCGCTGCCGCCCGTCCGGCGTGTAGCGGCCGTCCACGGTCACGCGGGACATGTCCACGTAGCAGAAGCGGAAGTCGAGCGGCCCGGTGACGGCTGTAGTGGCGTTGTCGAAGGCGGCTTTCGCGGCGGTGAACTGGCGTTCGCCGATGATGCGGGTGTTCTCGAACTCGTCCTCGGTCGGGCCGGAGCCGGGCTTGAGGTTGAGGTTCGGGGACATGTCGCCGGAGTTGGTCTGCGGGAAGCAGGCGACGAACTCCGGTTCGCCGTCGAGGTAGCGGGTGCCGCGGCCGTGTTCCCAGGCGTAGGCGGCGTAGCCCTTGTTGTCGCCGCTGATCAGCTTGTTCGCGTTGGTCATCGAGGTGCCGTGCGTGGCGAACCAGGCGATGGCGCCGACGTCGCGGCCGCCCTGGCGGAAGCGGAGGACCGTGACGGCCGGGTCGATGGCGAGCGGGAAGTGGTCCTTGTCGGCCCGCGGGTTCAGCTCGAAGGCGGTGCGGGAGCGGTTGACGCTGGCGTCGGTGAGCTCGGTCCGGCCGAGGCTGATCGTGCCCGGCGCGAGGTTGCCGTGCGCCTGCTGGATGGCCTCGGTGATGCCGTCGACCTGGGCGTCGTAGGTCTGCCGCTGGAAGCCCAGGATGGACAGGTTGTAGGCGGCGTACCAGGACGACCCGCCGCAGCCCGCGTGCGTGTGGGTGGCGTTGAGCAGCACGTTCTGCTCGGTGTAGAGGTCGCCGTACCGCTCGGCGAGGCGGGCCAGCACCCCTTGGTGCACGGACTGGAACAACGCGCCGACGTCGGCGTTGACGAACACGATCCGGCGGCCACCGGGTTCGGCGACGATGTAGGCGCGGGCGCGGGTGCGCTGGTGGATGCCGGCGGTCTGCTGCTGCGGCATGGAGTAGCCCATCATGCCGCACTCGGCCGCGGGCCCGGTGACGTCGGAGATGCCGACGCCCACGAGATAGCCCTGCTGCGCGGCCGCCTGCGGGGTGGCGAGCACTCCCGCGGCGAGCGGCGCGGCAGCCGCCCCGGCCAGGACGGTCCTGCGGCTCACCGGCATCGGCGGCCTCCCTCCAGACGTGAAGCCCTTTCAGGTTTGACGGAGCCTAGAGGAGTCCGCCCAGCGCTGCCAACCCTCGATCGGGCGGTTCAAACCGCCAAACCCCACCGCCACCCGGCAACGCGAGCCGCCAACCCGCACGAGCCACCCCTCTCCCGCAACCCGATCCCCAGCCAAATCGGTTGCCGAGCCACCAGGTCAAGCCACGCTTTCCCGGCTTGACGCGGTGTCTCGGCAACCGAACACTGAAAGATCGGGGTCG
>NZ_JBEXTX010000148.1:0-15713 GCF_040614175.1 Amycolatopsis sp. NPDC006131 | reverse complement strand
GCTGCCCCAGTGCATCCGAGCGGCTTCGTCGAGGCCCCGAACGGCGCGGCGGCTCCTGCCCGCCGTGCACCCCAGCCCGACCGCGCCGACGCGCGGCACCCGAGTGGTTTTGCCGAAGCACCCCAGCCCTCGGGCCGCGCCGATGCCCCGGTCCATCCGAGTGGCTTCGTGGAGGCCGCGAACGGCGCGGCGGCCCCCGCCCGCCGCGCACCCCAGCCCGACCGCGCCGACGCCCGGCACCCCAGCGGCTTCGCCGAAGCACCCCAGCCCTCCGGCCGCGCCGATGCCCCGGCCCACCCGAGTGGCTTCGTGGAGGCCGCGAACGGCGCGGCAGCCCCCGCCCGCCGCGCAAACCCGCCCCAGCCCGACCGCGCGGACACCCGGCACCCCAGCGGCTTCGCGGAAGCGCCGCAGCCCTCCGGCCGCGCGGACGCCCCGCCCCGGCCGAGCTCTCCGCAGCCCTCGGCGCGTGCCGACGCTCCGCCGCGGCCGAGCGCGCCGCAGGCCGGCAACGCCGAGGCGCCCCGCCCCAGCCCCACCCCTCCGCCCGCCAACCGGCGAGCCACCCCGGCCGACGAAGCGGAATCCGACGCCACCCAGCTCCGCGAGCCGGTCGAGCGGCCCGGTGGTCCGCGGCGCCCGGGGCGGGGGCGGTCGGTGAGCCCCGCGGACCGCCTGACGATGACCGACGAGCTGGAGCCCGTCGGCGATCACACCAAGGTCCGCCGCAAGATCGACAACACCCTGGCGCGCTTCGCGGCCGCCCATGAGGAGCTCGCCGCCGAGGAGGCCAAGCGCCAGGAGCGCCGCGAGCGCTTCATCGCGCGCCCGGTCGCGCTCATCGAGCAGACCCGCACCCGGCTGCAGCGCGTCGTCGCGCCGGTGAAGTCCGACGGGGACGACGAGAAGGCCGCGCCGCAGACCCGCCTGCAGGAAAAGAAACAACGCCGCAGCGACCGGTCGATCCGCATCACCCGCATCGCCTGCGCGGTGCTGGCCGGGCTGATCTTCCTCGCCACCGGCGCGCTGTGGGGCACCAAGACCTGGTTCAACAGCAAGTTCACCGAGATCGCCGCCCTCGACGAGAACTCCTCGGACATCCAGAACGCGGCAGGCCAGACCGGTGACGAGAACTTCCTCATCGTCGGCTCCGACACCCGCGCCGGCGCCACCGCCGAGGAGAACGTCGGCGACGCGGACACCGTCGGCGGCGCCCGCTCGGACACGATCATGCTGGCGCACGTCCCGGCCGACCGGAAGCGCGCGGTGATCGTGTCCTTCCCGCGCGACCTGGAGATCTCCCGGCCCGCCTGCGAACGCTACGACGCGGCCGCGGGCACCTACTCCAGCGAGATCGTCGCCGCGGCCACCAAGGTCAAGCTGAACACCGCGTACGCGGTCGGCGGGCCCAAGTGCCTCACCAAGTGGGTCCAGCAGCTCACCGGGCTGCGCGTCAACCACTTCGTCGGCATCGACTTCGGCGGCTTCAAGGAGATGGTCGACGCGGTGCACGGCGTGACCGTCCACGTCGACAGCCCGATCCGGGACACCACCCTCGGGATGGTGATCGCCGAGACCGGCGACGTGACGATCTCCGGCGACCAGGCGCTCAGCTTCGTCCGCGCCCGCCACGTGGTCGGCGACCCCACCTCGGACTACGGCCGCATCAAGCGGCAGCAGCAGTTCCTCACCGCGCTGCTGCAGAAGGCGATGTCGCAGGGCGTCATCACCGACCCGACGCAGCTCACGAACTTCGTGACCGCGTTCGCCCGCGCCACCTTCGGCGACAACATCGGCGTCGACCAGATGCTCACGCTGGCCCAGTCGATGAAGGGCCTGGACACCAGCAAGCTGAAGTTCCTCACCGTCCCGACCGTCGGCGAGCCGAACACCCGCGGCAACGAAGTGCTCCTGGAGACCAAGTCCAAGGAGCTGTTCCAGGCCATGATCGACAACACCCCGCTGCCCGGTACCCCCGAGTACGAGGCGGCGAAGGCGGCCGCGAGCGCGACGCAGACCCCGCCGCCCAGCTCGTCGAAGTCGTCGAAGTCGTCGAGTTCGACCTCGTCGGACTCGTGACAACTCGTTAGCGCCGGTTCATTCCGGGTTCACTTCGCGATGCGGCGATTGCCCCGAACGGGTCGTAGAGTGTGGCCATGCGCGAGGCTTACCACGTCGAACTCGAAGACCTGGCCGCGAACCTGGCGGACATGTCGCTCCAGGCCGCCGCGGCCATGAAGAAGGCGACCCAGGCACTGCTCGAAGCGGACCTGTCCCTGGCCGAGCAGGTGATCGGCGACGACCAGAAGATCGACGACGCTCGTGCCGAGAACGAGGAGAAGGCGTACGCCCTCCTGGCGCTGCAGGCGCCGGTCGCGACCGACCTGCGCACCGTGCTGGCCGTGATCCACGCCGCGGAGAGCCTGGAGCGGATGGGCGACCTCGCCCTGCACGTCGCGAAGGCGGCCCGCCGCCGCCACCCGCAGGCCACCCTGCCCGAGCCGGTCCGGAACTACTTCGCCGAGATGGGCGAGCTGGACGTCCGGCTGGCGGAGAAGGTCGCCGACGTCATCAAGAGCCGGGACGTCGAGGCGGCCCGCGCCCTCGAGGAAGAGGACGACCGCGTCGACGAGATCCACCGCCACCTGTTCACGGTGATCATGGACAAGGACTGGGAGCACGGGGTCGCGGCCGCCGTCGACATCACGCTGCTCGGCCGGTTCTACGAGCGGTTCGCCGACCACGCGGTGTCCGTCGGCAAGCGGATGGTGTTCGTGGCGACCGGCAAGATGCCCGGCTACGCCCACGACGAGGACCTCTGACGAACTAGGACGGGCCGCCCTGCAGCCGCTGGTGCAGGGCGGTCATCCGCGCGTCCAGGTCGGCCGCGGTTTCCGCGGCGGCGCGCAGCTCGTCGGCGAAGTCGGCCGGCGCGGTGCCGGCGTACTTGTAGAACAGCTTGTGCTCCACCGCGGCCCAGAAGTCCATGCCGACCGTGCGCATCTGGATCTCCACCTTGACCCGCTCGACCCGGTCGGACAGGAACACCGGGATCCGCACGATCAGGTGCAGGCTGCGGTACCCGTTCGGCTTCGGCTCGGCGATGTAGTCCTTGGTCCGCACGACCTCGACATCGTCCTGGCGGCCCAGCATCTCGGCGACCAGGTAGACGTCCGGCACGAACGGGCACACCACGCGGATCCCGGCGATGTCCTCGATGTGCTCGCGGATCGCCTCGATGCTCGGCTCCAGGCCCTTGCGGGCCAGCTTGTCGAGGATCGCCTCCGGCGACTTGACGCGGCTCGCCAGGTGCTCGATCGGGTCGTGCTGGTTGGCGAAGTCGAACTCCTCGGACAGGATCCGCAGCTTGGTCATCAGCTCGTCGATGCCGAACTTGTAGACCATGAGTTCCCGCTGGAGCGCTCGAAGCAGCGCAGCTGAGTGGCCGACTTCGTCGAGCACGGTCATGCGACCAGCCTACCGAGATCGATCAGGGCGCATCCCGCACCGAGCGGGTCGCCCCGATCGAGGCCGCGACGACGCAGCAGATCGCCAGCCACTGCAGCGGGTGCAGCGCCTCCCCGAGCACCAGCAGCCCGGACAGCGCCGCGACGGCCGGTTCGAGGCTCATCAGGATGCCGAACACGCGCGGCGGGATCTTGCGCAGCGCCTCCAGTTCGAGCGAGTACGGGACGACCGACGACAGCAGCGCCACCGCGAGCCCGATCAGCAGCACCCACGGCGACAGCAGGTTCGTGCCGCTCTCGACCACACCGGCCGGCATCGCCGCGACCGCGGCCACGGCCATGCCGAGCGCGAGCCCCTTGCCCTCCTCGGTGCGCTTGCCCAGTGACGCGCTGAGCAGGATGTAGAGCCCCCAGCACGCGCCCGCGATGAGCGCGAACACGATGCCGAGCATCGACAGGTCGCCCCGCGTCTCGGCGAGCAGCACGACGCCGCCCGCCGCCAGCAGCGCCCACAGCACGTCGAGCCAGCGCCGGGACCCGGCCAGCGCCACCGCGAGCGGCCCGAGGAACTCGATGGTGACCGCGATGCCCTGCGGGATGCGCGCCAGCGCCTGGTAGAAGGTCAGGTTCATGGTGCCCAGCACCACGCCGTAGGCGAGGACCACCGGCAGCGCCCGCCGGCCCATGCGCAGCACCGGGCGCCACACGAGCAGCAGCACCACCGCGGCGAAGAACAACCGCAGCGCGACCGTCCCGGCAGGCCCGGCGACCGCGAACAGCTGCTTGGCGAGCGACGCGCCCACCTGCACGCTGACGATCCCGATCAGCACCTGCAGCGGCGGCGGGATGGCGCCGAGCGCCCGCCCGGCCGCCGCGACCGCCCGGGGCTTCGGCAGCCGCCCGCCGACACCGTCCACGTAAACCTGAACCACGTCCCCGACGCTAGCGGCACCCACCGACAGTTCCCACCGGATTTGCCTCACTGCCCGCTTGACCTCCACCAACGTGGAGGTTGCAGGCTCGTGATCACCGAGTCGGTGAGCGAAAAGGGAGCCAGCGGTGCGCGTGGTCCAGGTGGTCGGTTTCGGTGGTCCCGAAGTGCTGGTTCCCGGGGAGGCTGCGGACCCGGTGCCGGGAACGGGCCAGGTCGTGGTCGAGGTGGCGGTCGCGGGCCTGTCGTTCGTCGAGACCCAGATCCGCCGCGGCACCGACCGCTGGCACGAGCGGCGCGGTTGCCGTACGTGCCCGGCAGCCTGGTCGCCGGTCGGGTGGACGCGGTCGGCGACCAGGTCGACCCGGCCTGGCTGGGCCGCCGGGTCGTGGCCGGCACGGGCGAGGCCGGCGGCTTCGCCGAGCGGGCCGTCGCGGCGGTGGCCGACCTGTTCCCGGTGCCCGACGACCTGGGGCTGCCGGAGGCCACCGCGCTCCACAGCGACGGCAGCACGGCGCTGGGCCTGGTCGAGAACGCCGGGATCGCCGCGGGCGAGTGGGTGCTGGTCGAAGCGGCGGCCGGCGGTGTGGGCAGCCTGCTGGTGCAACTCGCCCGCGCCGCGGGCGCCAGGGTCGTCGGCGCCGCCGGTGGCTCACGGAAGCTCGAACTGGTACGGGAACTCGGCGCGGACGTCGTGGTCGACTACACGCAACCGGGCTGGGCCAAGGAGGTGCTCGACGCGACCGGCGGCGCGGGTGCCGACCTGGTGTTCGACGGCGTCGGCGGTGCGATCGGGCAGGCCGCGTTCGAGGTCACGCGCCGCGGCGGCCGGTTCTCCGTGCACGGTGCCGCGAGCGGCGAGCCCACGTCCGTCGATCCGGACGACGCGCGGGAGCGGGGCGTGACCGTGATCGGCATCGAGCAGCTCTTCGAGTTCCCGCCGAACGTGGCGCGGTGGGCCGGGCAGATGATGTCCCGCGCGGCCGCGGGGCTCGTCCGGCCGGTCATCGGGCAGACGTTCCCGCTGGAACGGGCCGCCGACGCGCACGCCGCGGTCGAGAACCGCACCACCGTGGGCAAGACCCTGCTGGTGCTCTGAAACGAAGCGACCCCCTCGGCGCGGGGCCGAGGGGGTCGCCGGGGAACGACGATCAGCCGAACCGGCCCGAGATGTAGTCCTCGGTCGCCTTCTCGTTCGGGTTGGAGAAGATCTTCTCCGTGTCGTTGATCTCGACGAGCCGTCCCGGCTGGCCGACACCGGCCAGGTTGAAGAACGCCGTCTGGTCCGACACCCGCGCCGCCTGCTGCATGTTGTGCGTGACGATCACGATGGTGTAGTCCTTCTTCAGCTCGGCGATCAGGTCCTCGATCGCGAGCGTCGAGATCGGGTCCAGCGCCGAGCACGGCTCGTCCATCAGCAGGACGTCCGGGCGCACGGCGATGGCCCGCGCGATGCAGAGCCGCTGCTGCTGACCACCGGAGAGGCTGCCGCCCGGCTTGTTGAGCCGGTCCTTGACCTCGTTCCACAGGTTCGCGCCACGCAGCGCCCGCTCGGCGATCTCGTCGAGCTTCTTCTTGTTCTTCGTGCCCGCCAGCTTCAGCCCGGCCACCACGTTGTCCCGGATGGACATCGTCGGGAACGGGTTGGGCCGCTGGAACACCATGCCGATCGTGCGGCGGACCTGCACCGGGTCGACCGAGGACGCGTAGATGTCCTCGCCGTCGAGCAGGACCTCACCGTCGACCCGCGCGCCCGGGATGACCTCGTGCATCCGGTTCAGCGTGCGCAGCACGGTCGACTTGCCGCAGCCCGACGGGCCGATGAAGGCCGTGACGTTCCGCGGCGGCACGGACAGCGTGACGCTGTCGACGGCGTGGAACTTGCCGTAGTAGATGTCGAGGTCCTTGACGTCGATTCGCTTGGCCATAGCGGAACGCTCACTTCTTCTTCGGGGCGACCAGGCGGGAGACCACCGTGGCGATCAGGTTGATGAGGGCGATGATGATGACGAGGGTCAGCGCGGCGCCCCAGATCCGGTCGAATCCGACGCTACCCGGTTCCATGGAGTTCGTGGCCCGCTCGGTGTTCATCAGCAGCGGCAACGACGCCTGGTTGTCAGCGAACAGGTCCCAGTTGACGTAGGCGGAGTAACCGACCAGCACCAGCAGCGGCGCGGTCTCGCCCATGACGCGGGCCAGCGCCATCATGACACCGCTGATGATGCCGGACAGGGCCGTCGGCAGGACGATCTTCATGATCGTCTTCCACTTCGGCACACCCAGCGCGTAGGAGGCCTCGCGCAGGTCGTCCGGCACGATCCGCAGCATCTCCTCGGCGGAGCGCACGACGACCGGGATCATCAGCAGCACCAGGGCCAGCGACACGGCGAACCCGCTGCGCGGCAGGCCGAACGTGGTGATCCACAGCGCGTAGATGAACAGCGCCGCCACGATCGAGGGGACACCGGAGAGGATGTCCACCATGAACGTGGTGACCTTGGCCAGCCTGCTGTCCCGCCCGTACTCCACCAGGTAGATGGAGACCAGCAGGCCGAGCGGCACCGAGATGACCGCGCACATCAGGCCCTGTTCGAGCGTGCCGATGATGGCGTGCAGGACACCACCGCCGACCTCGTCGGACAGCACCGAGCCGAAGTCCTGGGCCCACCAGTTGCTGTACGGGATGCGCTTGATGCCGTTCGCGATCACCGTGTAGAGCACCCACACCAGCGGGGCGACGGCGATCAGGAACGACAGCCACACCAGCACCGTGGCGAGCGCGTTCTTGGCCTTGCGGGCCGTGCTGACCTGCTGGAACGCCGGCGGCGACGCCAGCCGCTCGGTCTCGGACAGTGTCGAGGTCATCAGTCCGCCTTCCGCTCGCCGATGATCGTCCGGGCCGCGAAGTTCACCGCGAAGGTCAGGACGAACAGCACCAGACCGGCCGCGATGTAGGCGCCGGCCGACGTGGGGTTGTTGAACTCCGCGTAGTTCGCGGCGATCTGCGACGCGAACGTCGCGCCACCGTCGAACACGCTCCAGTCGAAGAAGTGCCCGCGGGGGATGTACAGGATGACGGCCAGCGCGATCGTCTCACCGAGGGCGCGGCCGAGGCCGAGCATCGACGCGCCGACGTAGCCGGCCTTCCCGAACGGCAGCACCGTCGTCCGGATGACCTCCCAGCGGGTGGCGCCGAGCGCGAGCGCGCCCTCGATGTGGGCGGTCGGCGTGCGCTCGAACACCTCGCGGGACAGCGAGGTGATGATCGGCAGCAGCATCACCGCGAGCACCACGCCCGCCGTGAAGATCGTGCCCGAGTAGTTCGGGAACACGTTGCCGGTGCCGAAGATCGGGATGAAGCCCAGGGTCTCGTTCAGCCACTGCGAAACCGGCGCCATCTTCGGCGCCAGCACGAGGATGCCCCACAGACCGAAGATGATCGAGGGCACCGCGGCGAGCAGGTCGACGACGTAGGCGAACGGACGCGCCAGCCGGCGCGGGGCGTACTGGGTCAGGAACAACGCGATGCCCAGCGAGATCGGCATCGCGATGATCAGGGCCACCAGCGAGGTGTAGATCGTGACCAGCAGCAGGTCCAGGATGCCGAACCGCAGGTGGGTGGGGTCGCCGGTCTCCCAGATGCGGGAGGTGAGGAAGTTGATCTCGTTCGCGCTCAGTGCCGGAATCGCCTGCACCAGCAGGAAGATCCCGATCAGCGCGATGAGTGCGACGACGAAGATGCCCGCGCCGGTGCTCAGGTTCTTGAAGATGCGGTCACCCGGCCGCACCTTCGCGGTCTTGTTCGGTGAGGCCAGTGAGGGAGTTCGCTCAGTGGCCGGTGGTTGCGCCGTAATCGGGGGCCTCCGGGAGTGGTCTAGACGCAAGCGGACGCCCACCGGTGTCGCCGGTGGGCGTCCGCCTCGCGAGTGACTCGCTCATCAGTTACTCAGTGCAACCCGTTCTGGGGTGGCAGTCGATCGTCAGGAGATCGCGTTGATCGAGGTCAGCACCTTGTCCTGCAGGGACTGCGGGAGCGGCACGAAACCCTTCTCGGCGATCGGCTGCTGGGCGGTGGTGGCAGCCACGGTCAGGAACGCCTTCATCGCCTTGGCGGTGTCGGCGTCGTAGCCCTTCGAGCAGACGATCTCGTAGGTGGTCAGCAGCAGCGGGTAGGCGCCCGGGGTGTTGCTGGCGTAGATGGCCTTGAGGTCCATGGCCAGGTCGTTGCTGCCCGGGGTGCGGAAGGTCGCGGCGTCGAGCGCCTTGGCCACGTTCTCCGGGGTCAGCTCGACGGCGCCGGAGCCGCTGTCCAGCTTGGCGGCGCTCAGGCCGTCCTTGACGTAGGACGACTCGATGTAGCCGATGGCGCCGTCGGCGGCGCGGATGCCGGAGGCGACACCGTTGGAGCCCTGGGCGCCGTTGCCGACGCCGCCCTTGAAGGCCTTGCCGGTGCCCTGCGTCCAGGCGCCCTTCGAGGCGGCCTCGAGGTAGGTCTGGAAGTTGTCGGTGGTGCCCGACTCGTCCGACCGCGAGAACACCTGGATCGGCTTGTCCGGCAGGTTGACGCCCGCGTTGAGGGCGGCGATGGCCGGGTCGTTCCACTTGGTGATCTGGCCGTTGAAGATCTTGGCCGTGACCTCGCCGTTCAGCGTGAGCGAGGAGACGCCGTCCAGCTTGTAGGCGATGGCCACGGGGCCGACGACCAGCGGCAGGTTCCAGGCCTCGCCACCGGCGCAGCGCTCGTTGGCCTTGGTCTGCTCGTCGCCGGCCTTCAGCGGCGAGTCCGAGCCGCCGAAGTCGACCTGCTTGGCGGTGAACTGCTTGACGCCCGAGCCGGAGCCGGTCGCGTTGTAGTTCACGATCTGGCCGGCGCAAGCCTTGGTGTACTGCTGGGCGAAGATGTCCACCGCGGTCTTCTGGGCCGTCGAACCCTCGCCGGTGAGCGGCGACTTGCCACCGCACTCGACGTTCGCGGTCGCGGTCGGCGCGGTCGCCGCACCCGAGGTCTGGGTGTTGCCCGTCGACGCCGGGTCGGTGCCACAGGCCGCGAGCACGAGGGCAGCGCTCGCCGCGATGCCGAGAGCACCCATCGGCCGCATGATCTTCACTTCATGTCCTCCAGCTAGTGATAGCCATTCGTCGCAACCGGACATTAGGCAGCACGGGTGGACGCGCCCCTCTGTACAGGTGAACGCAAAGTGAACAAGGCCGCCAATGTGAGCGGGACTACTTCACCCGACCGGGTGCCGTGTCCGGGCCGTGACCTGCAGGTTCGCGATCCGTGATGAACCATTGGCGGAGGGTTAACGTAACGGAACGGTGATCACCGTTCGTACTGGACGTCGACCTCGTGGCGGGCGAAGCCGAGTCGCGAATAAACGGCGATCGCGGGCGCGTTGTCGCCTTCCACGTACAAGATCACCTGGGGCAGGCCGCGGTCCCGGAGGTACCGCAGGCCGGCCAGCGTCAGGGCCTTGCCCAGCCCGCCGCCCTGCGCGCCCGGGTCGACGCCGACGACGTACACCTCGCCGGTCTCCCGGCCGCCGAACCGGCGCGGGTTGGCCGGGTGCACCTTCGTCCAGTGGAAGCCGAGCAGCTTGCCCGTGCTGTCCTCGGCGAGGAAGAACCCGTCCGCGTCGAACCAGTCCGCCGACTCCTCGGCACGCAGGTCGTCGACCGTGAGCCTGCCCTGCTCGGGGTGCCAGTCGAAGGCGCGGGCGTTGACCTCGATGACGGCCTGCTCGTCCCGGCCGGGCACGAAGGTGCGCAGCGAGACGCCCTCGGGCAGCCGGGGCTCGGGCCAGTCCGGGTCGACCGGGGTGTGCATGACCAGCAGCTCGCGGGCACGCGAGAAGCCCGCTCGTTCGGCAAGGGCGGCGGCGCCGGGGTGGTCGCCGTGCGCCCAGATGCGCAGCGGCGCGTCGCCGGCGCGGTCGACGAGCGCGGACAGCACCTCGGTGCCCACACCCTGGCGCCGGTGGTCCGGCCGCACGATCAGCTCGGCCACCTGGCGGCCGAACGCGTCACCGGAGGTGTCCAGGTGCGCGTAGCCGGCGAGCACGCCGTCGGCGCGGGCCAGCAGGTGCGGCCCGGACGCGAACTCGCCCGGCAACGGCTCGCCGGGCGAGATGTCCGGTCGCCCGTCCACCTCGCGGGCGGCGAGCAGCAGCTCACGCACCTCGCGGGTGGTCGTCTCGTCCAGTTCGTCGACCCACACCACAGTCAGCACGGATTCACGCTATCCCTGATCAGGGGGTGGAGAACTCCGTGGACAGCTCGCCGGGCTCGAAGTTGAGCGAAGTCACGCCGGGCTTGGCGCCCGCCTTGGCGGGGCGCTCGAACTTGTAGCCGACGTTGCGCACGGTGCCGATCATCTGCTCGTGCTCGGGGCCGAGCTTGGCGCGCAGGCGCCGGACGTGCACGTCGACGGTGCGGGTGCCACCGAAGAAGTCGTAGCCCCAGACCTCCTGCAGCAGCTGGGCGCGGGTGAACACCCGGCCCGCGTGCTGCGCGAGGTACTTGAGCAGCTCGAACTCCTTGTAGGTGAGTTCGAGGGTGCGGCGGCGCAGCCGCGCGGTGTACGTCGCCTCGTCGATCACGAGGTCGCCGACCCGCAGCTCGGTGTCCACCTGGGTGGCGCCGCCGTCGCGGGTGGTCGCCAGCCGCAGCCGGGCGTCGACCTCGGCCGGGCCCGCGGTGGGGAGCAGGATGTCGTCGGTGCGCCACTCGGCGCTGACCGCGACCAGGCCGCCCTCGCCGATGACCGCGATGATCGGCGTGCTGCCCTCGTCCTCGCCGGTGCCCTTCAGCAGGCGGCAGAGGCTCTTGGCCGACGCGAGATCGGTGCGCGCGTCCAGCAAGATGACGTCCCGGTGGCCGGCGTCGAGCAGCGCGGTGACCTCCGGCGCCCGGACGCGTACCGTGTGCGGCAGCAGGTCGAGAGCTGGGAGGACTGCGGTGGCTTCCGCCTCGGAAGTGAGTACGAGCAGGTCCAGGCTCATCGCCACACCGCCTTCTTGCTAGTCCGTAGCCTTGAGCGCCCCTGGTCTTAGCGGACAAGACTAGCGGGTGAACAGGCGGAAACCACCTGCTCTGCAGCCACCGTCACACTGACGTCACACTGGTGACCCATAGCCTCGGGCTGTCCAGAAGCCGGACACGAGACAGATCGGACACGAAGAGTGAGCAGACCTGCGACCCAGGACCGAGCCGTGCCACCAGCGGGATCGCGCCGCCGTGGACGCCGAGCCCGCCGCATCGTCATCAGTCTCGTCGTGCTGCTCGCGCTCCTGGTCGGGGCCGATTTCGGGCTCGCCGCGTACGCCGAGCACACGGTGTCGCAGAAGGCCCGCGAGCAGCTGAAGCTGAGCGACGACCCGTCCGTGACGATCCACGGTTTCCCGTTCACCACGCAGGCGATCGGCGGCGACTACGGGCACATCTCACTGTCCGCGTCCGGGGTGCCGATCAAGGACCTGCAGGACGTCGGTGTGACGGCCGACCTCTACGACGTCACGGCGCCGCTGTCGGACCTGGTGAACGGCAACACCGACGCGATCGACATCGGACGCCTGGAGGCCCAGGTCACGATCAAGGCCAGCGACATCAACAAGGTGGACCCGCTGACCAAGGTCGACGACCTGCGGATCGAGCCGTCGAGCATCGAGTACGTGGAGACCGGCCAGGACGCCGAGAGCGGCACGGACAGCGGCTCCGGCGGCGACCAGCAGGGCCAGGACGGCACGACGGAGGAGGAGCAGGACAAGTCCAGGGCCGGCATCCGCATCTCCGGGTACGTGCAGATCGCGGGCCAGCAGCTGGAGATCTTCTGCTTCGCCATGATCGAACTGCACGGCACGGCGATCGACATCGTGCCCAAGCGGCTGCAGTACGGGAATGACAAGGAGACGACCGTTGTTCCCGAAGCTGTGCAGCAGGCCCTGCTGCCGAACTTCAAGGCCACGATCGACACCGGCAACCTCCCGTTCGAGGTCACCCCGACGGCGGTACAGGTGAACAGCGGTTCGGTCACCATCAAGGGCGAGGCCAAGAACGTGACGTTCAGCGGGGCGACCAGCTCTACCGGAGGGTGAGGCGCGGATGACGGGCGTGTGGGTCGTGCTCGGCACGCTGGTGGTCGCGGCGGTCGCCGGCGGACTGCTCAAGGCGCGCAACGGTCGCGTCCGGGCGGCTCGCCGGGCGCCCGCGGCCGGGCTGCCCGAGCCGGTCGCGGCGGTGCTCGACACCGGCGCCCGCGTCACCCTGGTGCAGATCTCCACCACGTTCTGCACCCCGTGCCGGCACACCCGCGCCCTGCTCGGCCCGCTGGCCGAGCGCACCGACGGCCTGAACCACGTCGAGCTGGACGTGACGAACCAGCCGGAGGTCGCGCAGGCGCTGGGTGTGCTGCGCACGCCGACCACGATCGCCTACGACTCCGACGGCACCGAGCTGCTGCGAGTCGGCGGCGTGCCGAAGGCGCCCGCGCTGCTGGAGGCCCTCGCGCCGCACCTCCCGGCGCGGGTGACGGACTGACACGCCGCTGAGCTGGGCTGAGAACGCCCACGTGCCGCGCCGTCCGGCGCGGGTGGTGGAGTGATTGCCGCTGAGCGCTGTGGGCGGCGCCTCGCGCCGCATCTTCCGGCGCGGGTGGCGGAGAGACATGCCGCTGGCTGCGCTGAGGGTGCCCTCGCGCCGCGCCTCCGGCGGGTGTGGTGGATTGGTTGCCGCTGGCCGCGCTGCTGGTGGCCCTGGTGCTGCGCCTTCCGGCCCGCGTCGCGGAGCCACACGCCGCTGGCCGCGCTGTTGGAGGCCCTCGCGCCGCACCTCCCATCGCGGTAACGGACGGACACGCCACTGACCTGCGCTGAGGGTGCCCACGTGCCGCGCCTTCCGGCGCGGGTGGCGGAGTGACCTACCGCTGGCTGCGTTGAGGGTGCCCTCGTGCCGCGCCTTCCGGCGCGGGTGGCGGAGTGACCTACCGCTGGCTGCGTTGAGGGTGCCCTCGTGCCGCGCCTTCCGGCGCGGGTGGCGGAGTGACCTACCGCTGGCTGCGTTGAGGGTGTCCTCGCGCCGCGCCTCCGGCGGGTGTGGCGGATTGACACGCCCGCTGGCCGCGCTGCCGGTGGCCCTGGTGCTGCACCTTCCGGCCCGCGTCGCGGAGCCACACGCCGCTGGCCGGGCTGTTGGTGACCCTCGCGCCGCACTTCCGGCCCGCGCGGCGGAGCGACAAGCCGCTGACCACGCTGCTCCCGGCCCCCACACCGCCCCTCCCGGCGCGCGTGACCTAGCCAAACACCGCTGACCTGGGCCGAATTTCTTTCTTGGATCGTGGGAATGCTCTCACTGGGTGGACGCCACTCCCACTTTCAGGGACGTCCGGGTAGCCTGACGCTCGTGTGCAGGCTGCCCCTCACTCTGCTGACGCAACGTCGCGCGGTCGACTTCTGCCGCGTGCGCAGCAGCCTGTGTCTGCCCTAGCGGGTCCGCCTCAGCCGTACCCGCTTCTCCCCCCGCCGGAAAAACCCATTCCGACGCGCGCTCACGCGCGCCCCGCCAGGGAGGTGACATGTCAGCAGGCCCAGCCGTAGACCCCCGTGGACCGCGCTTCGCGGCCGTCATCACGACCGTCGTGCTCGCGGTGGTCCTGATCACGGGCTGGTGGCCGTTGCTGGCCGTCCAGACGGTCGTGTTCGCGATCGGCGCGTTCATCGGGCTCAAGCCGGCCCCGTACTCGCTGCTCTACCGCTACCTCGTGGCGCCCCGGCTCGCGCCGACATCCGAGCGGGAGGACGCGGCGCCGCTGCGGTTCGCCCAGGCGGTCGGGTTCGTGTTCGCGCTGGTCGGCACCGTCGGCTACGCCACCGGGGTCACCGCGCTCGGCATCGTCGCGACGGCGTTCGCGCTGTTCGCGGCATTCCTCAACGCGGCCTTCAACTTCTGCCTCGGCTGCGAGATGTACCTCCTGATCCGGCGCGTGGCGCCGAGCCAGGCTTCCTGACAGTCCACCCACGAGAAGAAGAAAGCGAGTAGTGCTCTCATGAGCCGTGAAGACGTCCTGGTCACCACGCAGTGGGCCGAGGAGAACCTGAACACCCCCGGCGTGGTCTTCGCCGAGGTGGACGAGGACACCACCGCCTACGACGGCGGCCACATCCGCGGCGCGGTCAAGATCGACTGGAAGACCGAGCTGCAGGACCCGGTCCGCCGCGACTTCGTCGACAAGGCGGGCTTCGAGGCCCTCCTGTCGGAGAAGGGCATCTCCAACGACGACCTGGTCGTCCTGTACGGCGGCAACAACAACTGGTTCGCCGCCTACGCGTACTGGTACTTCAAGCTGTACGGCCACGACAAGGTCAAGCTGCTCGACGGCGGCCGCAAGAAGTGGGAGCTGGACGGCCGCGAGCTGACCTCCGACGAGGTCAAGCGCGAGCGCACCAACTACGTCGCCAAGGAGCCGGACACCTCGATCCGCGCCTTCCGCGACGAGGTCGTCGACGCGATCGGCACCAAGAACCTGGTCGACGTCCGCTCGCCCGACGAGTTCTCCGGCAAGCTGCTGGCCCCGGCGCACCTGCCGCAGGAGTCGGCGCAGCGCGGCGGCCACATCCCGACGGCGCTGAACGTGCCGTGGGCCAAGACCGCGAACGAGGACGGCACCTTCAAGACCGCCGAGGAGCTCACCGAGCTCTACAACGAGGCGGGCCTGGACACGTCCAAGGCGACCATCGCCTACTGCCGCATCGGTGAGCGCTCCAGCCACACCTGGTTCGCGCTGCACGAGCTGATCGGGCTCGAGGACGTGAAGAACTACGACGGTTCGTGGACCGAGTACGGCTCGCTGGTCGGCGTGCCGATCGAAACCGGAACGGGGAAGTGACGATGAGTGCTGACGGTTGCGGCGCGCCGGTCCAGACGGCGACGCCCGCGGACATCGACACCAACGGTCAGGTCGTGGTGGCCGGCAAGGTCGTCGGCGGCGACGGCCCGGTCGGCGGCGCCTACGTGCGCCTGCTGAACGGTGACGGCGACTTCGCCGGCGAGGTCCAGGCCTCCCCGGAGGGCGACTTCCGGTTCTACGCCGCGCCCGGCGCCTGGACGGTGCGTGCCCTGCACCGCTCGGGCAACGGCGAAGCCTCGGTGACCGCCGAGGGCCCCGGCCTGCACCAGGTCGCGATCTCGGTCGGCTGATTCCACCCTCGACGGCCACCCCCGCGCACGCCGCGGCACGGGGTATCAGGGTGAACTGCGTCGTCCCCGGTGCTATCCGCACCGAAGAGGAAGAGGAGAGCTTCGCTGATCGTGTCCAGACCGAT
>NZ_JBEXTX010000147.1:0-15801 GCF_040614175.1 Amycolatopsis sp. NPDC006131 | reverse complement strand
TTGTTTTTGCTGGTGTTTGCCGTTGTCAGCGAGCGCGGCGGGCCAGGCGCTCGGCCCGCAGGCGTTCGTCCTGGCCCGGCGGCCCGCTCAGGCCTCCTGAACGCCCGGCCGCCGGTCCTCCACGACGTAGCTGGCGCGCGTGCTGATCGGCGCGCCCGGCTTCGTCACGTACGGCACGACCCGGAAGTCGCTGCGCCACCGCTGCCGGTTGACGTTCACCCGCACGTAGCCGCGCTGGGCGTTGAAGAACTTCATGTGCGGGTTGGCCGCGAGAAAGTTCGTGCCGTCGGTGTTCATGTCCGCGCCGTCGCCGCCGCTGGTGATCGAGGTGCCGACGAACTCGCTGCCGACGGTGGCCGAGCCCGGGTCGGCGTAGTCGCGCTTGAGGTCCCAGGCGTAGTTCTGGTGCCGGTCGCCGGTGATCACGACCAGGTTGCGCACGTCCCGGTCCTGCGCCGCGGCCAGCACCTTGTTGCGCTCGGCGACGTAGCCGTCCCACGGGTCCAGCCACACGTCCACCGGCGCGCCCGGGTCGCGGTCGGTCTGGCCCATCGGCGCCTGGTTGCCCAGCACCTGCCAGCGCGCCTTCGACCGGGAGAACCCGTCGATGAGCCACTCCCGCTGCTGCGGGCCGAGCAGGGTGCGCTCCGGGTCGAGCCGCTCGGTGCAGGTGGCCGAGTTGCCGTCGCCGCAGGGCTGGTCGTCGCGGTACTGGCGGGTGTCCAGCATGGTGATCTCGGCCAGCTGCCCGTAGGACAGGCGGCGGTGCAGCCGCACGTTCGGCCCGGACGGCATCTGCGTGTGCCGGTAGGGCAGGTTCTCGTAGTTGGCCTGGAACGCCTGGGCACGGCGCTGCCGGAACACGGCCGGGTCCTGGTCGGGCTCGGTGTCGGCCTGCGAGATGTCGCCGGCCCAGTTGTTCTCGACCTCGTGGTCGTCGATGGTGTGGATCCAGGGGAAGCGGGCGTGTGCGGCCTGCAGCGGCGCCTCCGCCTTGTAGAGCGCGTACTGCAGGCGGTAGCGGGCGAGGTCGAAGGTCTCGGTCTTGAACTTGTCCTCGACGGTCACGCCGCGCTTGTTGGTGCCCACGCCGGACTCGTACAGGTAGTCGCCGAGGTGCACGACGAAGTCCAGGTCCTCGGCGGCCATGTGCTCGTAGGCGGTGTAGTAGCCGTCCTGCCAGGCCTGGCAGGAGGCGAACGCGAAGTTCAGCTCCCGCGGCGACGACCACAGCGCCGGGGCGGTGCGGGTGCGGCCGACCATCGAGATCTCGCCGCCGACGCGGAACCGGTAGAAGTACTCGTGGTCGGGCGCCAGGCCGGAGATCTCCGGGTGCACCGAGTGGCCCAGCTCGGGGGTGGCGATCGCGCTGCCCCGCCGCACCACGGCGCGGAACCGCTCGTCGTGGGCCACCTCGTACTCGACCCGGACCGGGACCGCGGGCATCCCGCCCGCGCCGTCCGCGGCGAACGGTTCCGGGGCGAGCCGGGTCCACAGCACGACTCCGTCGGGGGCCGGGTCGCCGGAGGCGACGCCGAGCGTGAACGGGTTGGTCCCCTTGACGGGGCTGGCGTAGGCATTCGCCGCCGTCCAGGCGCCGGTGCCGAGCAGCACCGCCGCGGCTCCCGCCCCGCTGAAGCCGAGGAACCGGCGGCGGGACAGGTGGTTCGGGCGCACGACCATGTGAGGTCCTCCTGTGGTGGGATGGGAGCACCAGGATGCTCACGGCCGGACATGGCCGTCAGCGTCCGGACGGGCGAACCACAGGTGAACGGAAACGATCAACTCGAATGTTCCGGATTCTCTTCTACCAGCCGGAGATCCCGCCCAACACGGGCAACGCGATCCGGCTCGCGGCCAACTCGGGCTGCCAGCTGCACCTCGTCGAGCCGCTGGGCTTCCGGTTCGAGGACAAGCACCTGCGCCGCGCCGGGCTGGACTACCACGACCTGGCCGACGTGCACGTGCACCCGGACCTGGACAGCGCGTGGAAGGCGCTGCTGCCGGCGAACGTGTACGCGTTCAGCGCCGGCGCCACCCGGTGGTACACCGAGGTGGCGTACCAGCCGGGCGACGTGCTGCTGTTCGGGCCCGAATCGTCCGGGCTGCCCGCCGAGGTGCAGGACGCCCCGCAGGTCACCGACCGCGTGCGCGTGCCGATGAAGCCGGGCGTCCGCTCGCTCAACCTGGCCAACACCGCCGCCATCGCGGTGTTCGAGGCCTGGCGGCAGCAGGGTTTCCCCGGCGGCGTCTAGCGGTGCTCGTTCACCGGCGCCGTGGACAGCAGGTCGTCGCGGTAGTCGGCGGGCAGCTGCTGCGCCAGGTCGTCGAACTCGCCCTCGCTCACGCCCGCCTTCAGCGCCGCGACGACCGCGCGGGCGTGCTCGCGGGCGCCGTCCTGGGTGCAGCCGTGGCCTTCCGCGTCCATGACGCGCCGGTAGAACTCCTCGACGCCGAACGACGCGCCCTCACCGGTCTCGGGCAGCGCCTCCTTGATGCCGGCGGGCAGCTGTCCGGCCAGGTCACCGGGCTCACCGCCGGCGAGCCGCTGCCCCAGCACGGTCAGGGTCGCGCGGGTGGCGTCGGCGGCGTGCCCGGCGTCCTCCAGCCCGGCGGTCCGGCGCACGGCGGCGACGATCTCCTGTTCCTTCATCACACCTCCCGGTGAACTCGTCTCCGCAAGGCGCATACCCGGCCGCCGCGGGCCTGACACGTCACCCGGCCTCCGGGGGCGCCACCGCCGCCAGCCCCCACGCCTCGCGGAACGCAGAGACCGTCAGCCACGCCAGCCGGGCGTTCACCGCGAACAGCTGGCGCACCGAGGTGAGCGTGTCGAAGGAGGCGTCGCCTTCGCTGTCCCGGCCGCGCGCCAGCTCGGCCTCGCCGAAGCCGTCGCCGAAGACCTCCCGGATCGTGCCCAGGTAGTAGAGGTAGCCGAGGGTTTCGAGCTGGACCCGGCGCAGGCCCTCGTCGTCGCCGGGCGAGACGGGCGGTCGCGTCGCCGCCTTCAGCAGGACCGGCGCGTCCGGCACGGCGTGCGCCTCGACGTGCCGGACCAGCTCGCTGGCCCGCGCGTGGTCGTACGCCTCGCGCGCGACGACCGTGCGCAGCCCGGCGAGCTTGCCCTTCAGGTCTTCGTCGACCACCCGGCGGCACACCGCGTCGAGCGCCCCGGGCTCCGCGGTCACCAGCCGCGCGACGCGGATCAGCTCCCGCGGCAGCCCGCCGGCCAGGCAGTGGCAGAGGCAGACGAACGGCTCGGGCAGGCCCAGCACGCGGGCGCCGAGCACGGCGCTGGCGTCCGGCAGGCGCAGGTGGTCCAGCCGGAAGATCATGTCGAAGGCGCTGTCGAACGCGTCCCGCACCGGCAGCCCGCGCCGTTCGAACGACGCGAGCGCGTCCTCCGACACCGACACCAGGAACAGGAACCCGGGCACGTCCAGGTTGAACAGGGCCTTGACCTCGTTGACGAAGTCCTGCGCCTCCTCCGGCGAGAGGATCTTGTCCAGCTCGTCGAGCACGATCACCACCGAGGGCGTGGCGATGTCCGGCAGGCGGGAGACGCAGTCGATCGTGGTGCGGAGGAACTCGCCGAACTCGTGCACGATCTGCGGGTAGCTGCGCGGCTGGCGGGTCAGCTCGCGGGAGTCGCTCAGCCCGGTCTCCGCGCCGAACAGCAGGCCGACCTTGCCCGACCACCCCGAGGTGTGCTTCTGCTGGAACTCGATGCCGTCCAGGGTTTCCCTGGCCAGGTCCCGCAGTCCGGGCAGGTCCCGCGGCCTGCGGGTGAGGGCGGGCGCGGGCGCCGGCGTGAACCGGCGCCGCCGCGCCAGGTACAGCACGGTCACCCCGGCCAGCACGACGACGAGCGGCCACCACATGGCCGACAGCCAGCTGCCGAGGTCCTGGCGCGGCCCGTTGACCGCGGCCGCGCCGACGAACCCGACCACGACCCACAGGACGACGGCGGCCAGCAACGGCGCGGCGGGCCGCAGCAGCGCGAGCCGCTCGGTCCACCGCGGCGGCCGGTCCTTGATCCGCGCGGCGCAGAACCCGAGCACCTCGGCGCAGGTGCGCGCGAAGAGGTGGAGGACGAACTCGCGGGCGTCGTAGCGCACCGGGACGCTTTCCAGGACCACGATGTGCTGACGGCCCGCCTCGAGGAACCGGCCCGCCTGGTAGGCCTCCAGCAGGGTCGACTTGCCCGCGCCGCGCGGCCCGGCCACACCGATGGCCCCGCCGCTGATCCCGCTGGTGAGCCGGCGCAGCCGGGTGAACGCGGCGGTGTCGACGATGCGGTCGCCCGCGCGCATCAGCCCGAGCCCGGCGCGGTTGAGCTCCGGCAGCACCGTGCTGAACGACGGGTTCACTGCCTCGTTCAGGTGCCGAGTGACCGCCGGGAGCACCGCGCGCATCGCCGCGGACAGCCAGTCCCGCTCGGCCTCGCCGACGCGCACCCGCAACGCGTCCCGCGTGGCGGTCCACTTCGCACTGCCGCGCCGGTCCGGGTCCTGCGACAGCCGGGCGGGCACCAGCCCGGGGCTCAGCGACAGCGGGCCGCCCAGCACGAGGACCAGCAGGGTGACGCCGTCGGCGAGCAACCACACCTGCCAGTCCGGCCACGGCAACGGAATCACGTGCGACAACAGGAGGTAAGCCGCCACCGCGGCCACCGCGGCGGTGAGCGTGGTCCGCGCGACCACCGGCGGCGGGATGCGGCGTCCCGGCTCCTCGTCCTTCTCCGGGCTGAAGGTCGCCAGGCACGCCGTCAGGAGCACGAACCCGGCGGCCAGCCCGGCCAGCACCCACACCACGGTGGCCCAGAACGGCCCCATCGCCGCCTTCGACGACGGCCACAGCCGCCACAACACCAGCAGGAAGGTCGTCGCGATCGCGGTCGTCACCGGGAAGCCGGCGCCGGCCCGGGCGGGCTTGCCGGTGAACCTCGTGCCTGCCCTGGCGATCAGCCGGTGGGCCCACCGCAGCGAGAACCCGCCCACCACCGCCCCGGCCAGGAAGATCCAGAACCGCGCGCCGCCGCTCAGCGACGTCTGGCCGAGCTGCCAGGCCGCGAGCGGGAACACCAGGCCCGGCCACATCGCGGCGCCGGTGAGCGCGTGGCCCTTCCGGTCCCGGGCCGACGGCGTTCGCACGGCCGGGGTGGCGTCGCGTTGCTCGTGGTCGGCCAGCGCCTGCCGGGCCAGCCGCAGCCCCGCGATCTCCGGGTTGGTGTACCGCAGGATGCCCTGGCTGCCGCGCAGCACCGCCGAGCGCACGTGCGCCCGCACGCCCGCCCGGTCGGCCTCGGCCACGCGACGGCCGAACTCGGTGGCGACCGAGGGGTCATCCAGGGCTACGTCGACGAGGTCCGGCAGGCGATCGCGGAGTTCCGAGACCAGCGCATCCGGGACGGCGCCCGCCGTGTCGCCCGGTGCCCCGGCGGACGCCTCGTGCAGTGCGGTCATGATCGAGCACTGTATCGGCGCGCCGGCCGGACGGCCCGCGTTTCGGCGGATCTAGGTCCCGACGGTCCGGCTGCGGCTGGCCCGCCGGCCGCGGCACCAACCTCACCGCACAACACACCTACGGCAGGCGCTGCCCCACGAACAGCGACGTGCCCGCGGCGGCGACGAGGGCCAGCGTGCCGAGCAAGACCCACGGCCTGCTGGCGTCGGCTTCCTTCATCTCGTAGCCGATCTGCTCGCCGAGGTCGGCGTAGACCTCCTTGAGCTGCTCGGCCGAGCCCGCTTGGTAGAACTGCCCGTCGGAGAGGCGGGCGACCTCCTGCAGCGAGCCGTCGTCGACGTCCACCGGCACCTCGCGGCCGTCGATCTCGACCGTGCCGTGGCTGGTGCCGAAGGAGATGGTGGAGATCGGGACCTGCTGCTTGCGCGCCTCCTGCGCCGCGGTGAACGCGCCGCGCGGCGCGTACAGGTCGTCGGGCACGGTCTGCTTGCCGTCGCTCATCAGCACGATCCGCGCGGGCGGCGGCCCGTCGGCGCCGCCGACCACCGCCGAGAAGCCCTGGATCGACTGCAGCGCCGCGTAGATGCCTTCGCCGGTCGCGGTCGACTGGGCCAGCTTGAGGTTGTCGATCGCGCTGACCACGCTCTGCCGCTGCGTCGTCGGCGCCACCAGGACCGTCGCGGTGCCCGCGAACGACACCAGGCCCAGGTTGATGCCGGGCGTGAGGCCCTGCGCGAACTGGGTCGCCGCGTCCTGGGCCGCCTTGATGCGGGACGGCCTGACGTCGGTGGCCTCCATGGACAGCGACACGTCCACCACCAACATCACCGTGGCGCGGTTGCGCGGCACCTTCTGCTCGGCAGTCGGCCCGGCCAGCCCGACGGTCAGCAGCAGCAGCGAGACGATGATCAGCGCGGCCGGCAGGTGCCGCGGCCAGCCCTGCGAGCGGGGCGCGATGCGGTCGAGCAGTTCGAGATTGGTGAACCGCATCGTGCGGCGGCGCCGGGCGCGCTGCGCCAGCACGTAGCCGACCGCGACCGCGGCGACCACGAACAGCAGCAGGAACCACCAGGGCGCGCTGAATCCGGAGAGGCTCACGCGACGCCCCCGCTCCACCGCCGCTTGCGTGCCACCACGAACCGCACGGTGTCGGCGATCCAGTCGGAGTCCGTGCGCAGCACCAGGTGCGCCGCGCCGGCTTGCCGCAGCGCCCGCGCCACCTGGTCGCGGTGCGCCTGCGCGGCCGCGGCGAACTCGCGCCGCAGCAACGCCGAGGCCCGCACCTCGCGTTGTTTGCCGGTCTCCGGGTCGGCCAGCACGATCGTGCCCACCTCCGGCAGGTCGACGTCGCGGGGGTCGATCACCTCGATGCCGATGAGGTCGTGCCGCGCGGACAGCGCGCGCAGCGGGCGCTGCCACCCGGTGCCGCCGAGGAAGTCGGACACCACGACGACGAGACCGCGCCGGCGCGGCGGCCGGCGCAGCTGCTCGACCATGGCGGCGAGGTCGCCCCGGGTGCCCTCGGCCGCGCGCGGCATCTCGGCGATCTTGCGCAGCAGGTTGCGGGCGTGCGCGCGGCCGCCGCGCGCCGGGACGCGTTCGGTCTGATCGCCGTTGGAGAACACCGCGCCGAGCCGGTTGCCACCGCCGCCGGTCAGGTGGGCGATCGCGGCGACCGCGCACACCACCAGGTCGCGCTTCTCGGACAGGGCGGTGCCGAAGTCCAGGCTCGCGGACAGGTCGGCGGCCACCCACGTCTCCAGCTCGCGGTCGGCGACCGTCTCGCGGATGTGCGGCTCGGTGGTGCGGGCGGTGACGGCCCAGTCCATGCGGCGCACGTCGTCGCCCGGCTGGTAGGGCCGCGCCTCGCCCGGCTCGGAGCCGGGGCCGGGCACGAGACCGAGGTGGTTGCCCTGCAGCAGGCCGTCGAGCCGGCGGCGCACCTCGAGTTCGAGCATGCGCAGGCCGGCGTCGAGCCGTTCACCGCGGAGCACGGGCGGCGCCCACGCGGGCCGGGCGCTGCCGTCGCCGGTGTTTCCCCTGGCCACTACCGCCCCGGGGTCCCGTTCGGCAGCGGCTGGGCCGGACCGCCCTGCGGCCGGGCGGAGACCTGCGGCAGCGGCACGGTCTGCAGCACGCGGGTGATGATGTGGTCCAGCGGCACGGCGTCGGCGAGCGCGTCGTAGGACAGCACGAGCCGGTGGCGCAGCACGTCCGGCACGACGTCGACGACGTCCTGGGGCAGCACGTAGTCGCGGCCGCGGACGAGCGCGAGCGCGCGGGCGGCGGCGATGATGCCGAGGCTGGCGCGCGGCGAGGCGCCGTAGGACACCCAGCCCGCGACGTCGGCGAGGCCGTGCTCGGCCGGGGTGCGGGTGGCCAGCACCAGGCGCACCACGTAGTCGACGAGCGAGTGGTGCACGAACACCTTCGCGGCGACGTCCTGCAGCCGGACCAGCTCGGCCGGGCTGAGGACCTCGTGCGGCTCCGGCGGCGTGACGCCCATCCGGTAAATGATCTCGCGCTCCTCCTCCGCGGAGGGGTAGTCGACGATGATCTTGAACAGGAACCGGTCGCGCTGCGCCTCCGGCAGCGGGTAGACGCCCTCGTTCTCGATCGGGTTCTGGGTCGCGAGCACCAGGAACGGGTCGGGCATCGGGAAGGTCTTGCCGCCGATGGAGACGTGCCGTTCGGCCATCACCTCGAGCATCGCGGACTGCACCTTGGCGGGCGCGCGGTTGATCTCGTCGGCGAGGACGAAGTTCGCGACGACCGGGCCGAGCTCGACGTCGAACTTCTCGCTGCCCTGACGGTAGATGCGGGTGCCGAGGATGTCGGCGGGCACCAGGTCGGGCGTGAACTGGACGCGCGAGAACGAGCCGCCGACGACGCGGGCGAGGGTCTCCACCGCGAGGGTCTTCGCCACGCCGGGCACGCCCTCCAGGAGCAGGTGCCCCTTGGCCAGCAGGCCCACCAGGAGCCGCTCGACGAGCCGGTCCTGCCCGACGATCACCCGCTTGACCTCGAACACGGTGCGCTCGAGCAGCTGCGCGTCCCGCGCGGGGGTCGCGGACTGCTGTTGCCCGTTCGCGCCCTCCGGGTAGCGGGGCTCGGTCACGGTTCCCTCCTCGCTCACGTTCACCTCTGCGCTGCGACCGTACTAGCCGACCGGGCGCGGGAGGTCGCCACGGTAGTCAACTCGCTCAGCGGTGTGACGACTGTGAACTGCCGGACGGCGTCAGGCCAGGCGGTCGAGGTCCCGCGGCGTGTCGACGTCGGCGCACTCCCCCGGCGCGGCAGGAACCTCCACGATCTCCAGGTGGCCGAGCACGCGGCGCAGGGCAGCCCCGTGCGGTTCGGCGGGCAGGGCGGCGCGCAGGCTCGCGGTGCGCCACACGCCGATGAGCCACTGGCGGCGGCCGGTGTCGTCGGTGAGCAGGGCGCCGTCGGCGTCGCCGAGCGCGGCGGTGAGCCGCTCCACTGTGGACGGTGTGACGCCGGCCAGGTCCCCGGCGAGCAAGACGACGCGGCTCGCCGAGACGTGCCGGAGCCCCGCGGCGACGGCGGCGACCGGCCCGCCGCCCGGCGGGTCCTCCCGCGCCCAGCGCACGCCGGTGATCCCGTCCCGCGCCGGCCCCACCACGACGACCGGATCGGCGCCGGCGACCGCGTCCAGCGCGCGGCGCAGCAGGGGCCGCCCGCCGACCGGCAGCATGGGTTTGTCCACACCGGACATCCGGCGAGCGGAGCCTCCCGCGAGCACGACGGCGGCCAGGTCGGTCACGCCGCCCAGGCTAGCCCCGCCGGTGCCGCCGTCGCCGGGGTGTGTCTCACAGAGGGTTCCGGCTGGCGGCCGGCGCGCCGCCGGCGGACTTCGACGCGCCGCTAGCCGACCAGGCGCGTCGCGAACGGCATGATGTCTCCGTAGCGCACCCGAGTCACCCGCACGGTCAGCCCGGACTGCGGGGCCTCGATCATCATCCCGTTGCCGAGGTACAGCGCCACGTGGTGGATGCCGCTGCGGCCCCAGAACAGCATGTCCCCGCGCCGCATCTGCGCCAGCGGCACCCGCCGCCCGGAGGTGTACTGGTAGCCGCTGTAGTGCGGCAGCGCCTTCACCCCCGCGAAGGCGTAGATCATCAGCCCGGAGCAGTCGAACCCGACCTTGCGGTAGTCGCCGTAGGCGTCGGCCACGCCGCCGTCGCGGATGCCGCGCGTGGGGCCGTAGGCGTTGCCGCCGCCCCACGCGTACGGCACGCCGAGCTGCGACATCGCCCGCGCGACGACCCGCTCGATCGTCGCGGACGCCGAACCCGACGCGACCGGCGGCGGCGACGGCCTGCCGGCGTTCCCGCCGCCGCTGGGCTGCGAGTTGGACGCCTGCGCCGCGGCCAGCGCCGCCTGCCGCGCCTGCTCCTCGTCCTCGCGCTGCTTCTGCGCGAGCCAGTCCTCGTAGCGCTGCCGCTGGCCCTGCAGCCCGCTGACCCGCTGCTGCGCCTCGAACAGCTGCTGCTCGACCGTGGTCTTCTGCGCCACCAGCTGCGCGTTCTGCGCCGCCTGGTTCTGCTGGGCCTGCACGGCCACGGCCTGCGCGGAATCGGCGGTGATCTTCGCCCGCGCGGCCTGGTCCTGCGCCTGCTGGGCGAGCTGCAGCGCCTGGCGCGCGGCGGCGTCCTTGTTGGACTTGTCCGTCTGCGCCTGCTGCATCATCTCCAGCGCGTTGAGCTGGCTGCCGCTGACGGCTTCCAGCAGCTGGGCGCGGGCCAGCAGGTCCTTCGGGCTGCTCGCGCCCAGGTAGGCCGAGATCGACCCCATGGTGCTGCCCTGCTGGTAGCTGCTGGAGATGAACGCGTCGAGGTTCGCCCGGGCCGCGTCGATCTGGGCCTGCGCGGCGTCGGCCTCGCGCTTGGCCGCGTCCGCGTCGCGTTGCGCCTGGTCGGCCGCGTCCTGCGCGGCCTGCAGGTCGACCAGCGCCTTGTTGGCCTCTTCCATGCGCAGCTCGACCGTGCTCTGCAGCTCGTCGAGCCGCGACTCGGCCTCGGCGAGCTGGTTGGTCAGCTGCCCGACCTCGCCTGCCTTGGCGTCGGCGTCGCGCCGGCTCGCGCTGATCTCGGAGTCGCTCGGGTTCGGCGGCGGTGGCGGCACCGCGGCGGCCGGCCCGGTCGCGATGGACACCACCACGAGCGCCAGCGCCCCGGCCCCCAGCCAGCGGCGCGCTCTCCGGCCCTGGTCACCCACGCCCTCGACTCCCTCCCGCGGACAGACTTCCCCACTGCATCGCGAACTGTGCCACCCGAGTCACTCGCAGACCAGGTGTCACACGCGGCACAGCTGCAACTTTCACCCCAACCGGGGATCCTCCGGGCGTTCCGGCGCGTCGGAGGAGCGTGCAGAGATCGCGAGTCGGCCCCGCCGTCGCCACGCTGGGCCTGGCCCTGGTGGTGGCGGGCACCTTCCTGCCCTGGTTCCGGTCGGGGTCGGTCAGCCGGAGCAGCTACGCGGCGGCCGGCCTGGCCGACCGGCTGGCGCTGCTCGACGACCCGCTCGCCGGCACGGCGCTGCGGGCGTGGGTGGCCGTCCCGGCGCTGGCGGCGGCGTGCCTGGTGCTGCTGGTCTGCGGTCTGGCGCGCACCGGCGCAACGTTGACGGCCCTGCTGGCGATTACCGGGGGAACCGTCGCGCTGATCGCCACTGTCCAAGCGGGCGGAACCACGGGGGTGGTCTCCGTCGCCCTGGCCGGGCCGGTGACCACGCTCTGCGGTTCCGCCCTCGCGCTGGCCGGCGCGGTCGGCACCTTCATCACGGCGAGAGCAGGTAGAACACGGTGAGCACGCCTCCCCAGGACGGTCAGTGGCCGTACCAGCAGAACCACTACCCCGGGCAGCAGTACCCGCAGCAGCAGTACCCCGGGCAGCCGTACGGCCAGGGGTACCCGCAGCAGCAGTATCCGCAGCAGCCGTACACGCAGCCCTTCCAGCAGCTGCCGCCCCAGCAGCCGCCGAAGCGGGGCCGCCGCGGCCTGATCATCGGGCTCGTCGTCGCGCTCGTCGTGCTGCTCGGCGGTGGCGGCACGTGGTTCGCGCTGTCGCAGCGGAATTCGATCGCCTCCGGCGCGGCCACTCCGACCGAGGCGGCGCGGAACCTGGCGACCGCGCTGAGCGGCAGCGACGTGGTCGGCATGGTCGGCGCGCTCGCGCCCGCCGAGGCGAAGCTGCTCACCGAACCGATCGGGCAGACCACCGACGAGCTCAAGCGCCTGGGCATCCTCAAGCCGGACGCGAACCCCGAGGCGCTGACCGGGATGCAGGTCAAGGCCGAGAACCTGACGTTCGACGAGGCGGGCGCGGAGCAGGTCAACGACCACCTGACGATCACCAAGCTCAGCGGCGGCACGATCACCGTCACCGCCGACCCGTCCAAGCTGCCGCTGTCGGACAAGCTGATGGAGCAGATGCCGGCGGGTGAGGGCCCGCAGACCGAGACGATCGACATCGCCGACGAGGTCGCCGACTCCGGCGAGCCGATCCGCATCGCCACGGTCAAGGTCGACGGCGAGTGGTACCCGAGCCTGCTCTACACGATGGCCGACTACGCGCTGCGGGACGCGAACGAGCAGTGGCCGTCCACCTCGATCCCGGCGCGCGGCGCGACCAGCCCGAACGAGGCGGTCAAGCAGCTCGTGCAGGCCGCGCTCGACGCCGACGTCACGCGCGTCATCGAGCTGCTGCCGCCGGACGAGATGGCAGTGCTGCACGACGCCGGCCCCGCGCTCGTCGCCGCCGCGGCCGAGGACGCCGAGCCCAGTGGCGCGAAGCTGCTCGACCTGCGGACCGAGACCTCCGAGGTGCCCGGCGGCACCCGCGCCACCGTCACCCACGTGCAGATCCAGGGCCCGGACGGCGAGACCTACACCGTGACGAAGAAGGGCGACTGCTACGAGGCGACCGGTGAGGGCCGCACCGAGGAGCTGTGCGCCGACTACCTGGCGGACACCCTCGAGGACGAGGTCGGCTCGTCGGTGCCCGAGGAGGTCACCCAGGTCCTGCAGCACCTGTCGAGCGGCATCCTCGGCCAGGGCCTCGGCGTGATCACCACCGAGGTGGCCGGGCAGCACTACGTCAGCCCGCTGCGCACGTTCAACGAGCTGGGCCTGACCGTGCTGCGCAGCCTGCAGCCGGAGGACATCACCGCGCTGCTGCGCCTGGCGGAGTAGCGCGAAGCAGATCACACCGCTGCCTGGGCGGGTCGCGTTGAAGTCAAAAAAGGACAAGCGTACTGTTTGCCGTGTGGGAGCCTGCGCCGTCCCCGCGTCTGCGGACGCGAGCCGCGTGCGCCAGACTCGCGACAGACAGACCCGAACCGAACTGACGGCGACGACCCTGCCCAGGGAGTTAGACGTGACCGCACCAGCCAGCAAGGACAGCTTCGGCGCCCGCGACACCTTGAAGGTGGGTGACGCCTCGTACGAGGTGTTCCGCCTGGACAAGGTGTCCGGGTCCGAGAAGCTGCCCTACAGCCTGAAGATCCTGCTCGAAAACCTCCTGCGCACCGAGGACGGCGCGAACATCACCGCCGACCACATCCGCGCGCTGGGCAACTGGGACCCGACCGCCGATCCGTCGATCGAGATCCAGTTCACCCCGGCCCGCGTGATCATGCAGGACTTCACCGGTGTTCCCTGCGTGGTCGACCTGGCCACCATGCGCGAGGCCGTCACCGACCTCGGCGGCGACCCGGACAAGGTGAACCCGCTCGCCCCGGCCGAGCTGGTCATCGACCACTCGGTGATCATCGACGTGTTCGGCCGCGCCGACGCCTTCGAGCGCAACGTCGAGATCGAGTACGAGCGCAACCGCGAGCGGTACCAGTTCCTGCGCTGGGGTCAGGGCGCGTTCGACGAGTTCAAGGTCGTCCCGCCGGGCACCGGCATCGTGCACCAGGTCAACATCGAGCACCTGGCCCGCACGGTCATGGCGCGCAACGGCCAGGCCTACCCCGACTCGTGCGTGGGCACCGACTCGCACACCACGATGGTCAACGGCCTCGGCGTGCTGGGCTGGGGCGTCGGCGGCATCGAGGCCGAGGCCGCGATGCTCGGCCAGCCGGTGTCGATGCTGATCCCGCGCGTCGTCGGCTTCAAGCTGACCGGCGAGATCCCGGCCGGCGTGACCGCGACCGACGTGGTGCTGACGATCACCGAGATGCTGCGCCGCCACGGCGTGGTCGGCAAGTTCGTCGAGTTCTACGGCGAGTCCGTCGCCCAGGTGCCGCTGGCCAACCGCGCCACCATCGGCAACATGAGCCCGGAGTTCGGCTCGACCGCGGCGATCTTCCCGATCGACGACGAGACGATCCGCTACCTCAAGCTGACCGGCCGCTCGGCCGAGCAGGTCGCGCTGGTCGAGGCCTACGCCAAGGAGCAGGGCCTGTGGCACGACCCGAGCCGCGAGGCGTCCTACTCCGAGTACCTGGAGCTGGACCTGTCGACGGTGGTGCCGTCGATCGCGGGCCCGAAGCGCCCGCAGGACCGCATCGAGCTGACCGACGCGAAGTCCGCGTTCCGCAAGTCGGTGCACGACTACGTCGAGGAGCAGCACCCGACGCCGCACACCAAGGTCGACGAGAAGGTCGAGGAGTCCTTCCCGGCCAGTGACGCGCCGAGCCTGTCCTTCGCGGACGAGGACGCGGAGCCCGCGCTGCAGTCGGCCGCGAACGGCGCGTCGGGCCGCCCGTCGAAGCCGGTCACGGTGCGCTCCGAGGAGCGCGGCGAGTTCGTGCTCGACCACGGCGCCGTGGTGATCGCCTCGATCACCTCCTGCACCAACACCTCCAACCCGTCGGTCATGCTGGGCGCCGCCCTGCTGGCCCGCAACGCGGTGGAGAAGGGCCTGTCGGTCAAGCCGTGGGTCAAGACGTCGATGGCGCCGGGTTCGCAGGTCGTCACCGACTACTACGAGAAGGCCGGCCTGTGGCCGTACCTGGAGAAGCTGGGCTACCACCTGGTCGGCTACGGCTGCACCACGTGCATCGGCAACTCCGGCCCGCTGCCCGAGGAGATCTCGGCCGCGGTGCAGGAGAACGACCTGACCGTGGTGTCGGTGCTGTCCGGCAACCGGAACTTCGAGGGCCGGATCAACCCGGACGTGAAGATGAACTACCTGGCGTCCCCGCCGCTGGTCATCGCCTACGCGCTGGCCGGCACGATGGACTTCGACTTCGAGGAGCAGCCGCTCGGGCAGGACTCGGACGGCAACGACGTGTTCCTGCGCGACATCTGGCCGTCGCCGCAGGAGATCCAGGAGACCATCGACTCGGCGATCACGCAGGAGATGTTCTCCAAGGACTACGCCGACGTGTTCGACGGCGGTGAGCGCTGGAAGTCGCTGCCCACCCCGGAGGGCAAGACCTTCCAGTGGGACCCGGAGTCGACCTACGTGCGCAAGCCCCCGTACTTCGAGGGCATGCAGGCCGACCCGGAGCCGGTCACGGACATCAAGGGCGCCCGCGTGCTGGCGAAGCTGGGCGACTCGGTGACCACCGACCACATCTCCCCCGCCGGCGCCATCAAGGCGGACTCGCCCGCCGGCCGGTACCTGGCCGAGCACGGCGTGGACCGCAAGGACTTCAACTCCTACGGCTCCCGGCGCGGGAACCACGAGGTGATGATCCGCGGCACCTTCGCCAACATCCGGCTGCGCAACCAGCTGCTGGACGACGTGCAGGGCGGCTACACCCGCGACTTCACGCAGGAGGGCGCGCCGCAGGCGTTCATCTACGACGCCGCGCAGAACTACGCCAAGGCCGGCATCCCGCTGGTCGTGCTGGGCGGCAAGGAGTACGGCTCGGGTTCGTCGCGTGACTGGGCCGCCAAGGGCACCCGGCTGCTCGGCGTGCGTGCCGTGATCGCCGAGTCGTTCGAGCGGATCCACCGGTCCAACCTGATCGGCATGGGTGTCATCCCGCTGCAGTTCCCGGAGGGCGAGTCGGCCTCGTCGCTGGGCCTGGACGGCACCGAGACGTTCGACTTCGAGGGCATCACGAAGCTCAACGAGGGCGAGACGCCGCGGACGATCAAGGTGACCGCCACGAAGGAGGACGGCACCAAGGTGGAGTTCGACGCCGTGGTGCGGATCGACACCCCGGGTGAGGCGGACTACTACCGCAACGGCGGCATCCTGCAGTACGTGCTGCGCAAGATGACCCGCGCCTGACGGTTTCCGTTGGAGAAGCGCCCGGGGGCCCCGCGCCCGGGGGGGGGGGTTGGTTTGGGGGGGCAGCCGGGGGCGTGTTTGGTTTGCCGCCCCCGCCCCCCCCCACCCCCCCGCCAACAACCGG
>NZ_JBEXTX010000146.1:0-16280 GCF_040614175.1 Amycolatopsis sp. NPDC006131 | reverse complement strand
GCGGCGCGCCGCAGGCCGAGCTGGAAGAAGAGAGGATCTGAAGAACGTGGGCCGATCTCCAGGGTGTCCCCGGCCTCGACGGTGTGCAGCGCCTCGGAACCACCGCGCGAGGCGGCTTCCTTCTTCACCGCGATCAGCAACGACTCCGGATCGTGCGGCGGCGAGCACAGCGAATACTGCCGCACCAGGCCGGTCGGGCCGACGACGTCGACGTGCGCGCCGGCCTCGTACGGTCCCAGCGGGGCGCCGTCGTCGCGGACCAGGCGCAGGCTGCGGATCCCGACGGCCTCCTGCCTGACCTCCGCGACGCGGACCACGGTTGAAGTCATCGTCCCTCCCTCGGGTTCAGCGCAGGTAGAGCCCGCCGTTGGCGTCCCAGCAGGCGCCGGTGACGGAGGCCGCCTCGGGCGAGGCGAGCAGGGCGACCATCCGGGCGATGAACGCCGGGTCGCCGAGCCTGCCCACCGGGATGCTCCGCGCGAGCCCGTCGACGTCGTCCACAATGGACCGCACCGCCGGACTGTCCTGCGGGCCCGGCGACACCGCGTTCACCGTCACCCCGTGCGGCGCGAGCTCACGGGCGAACACCTTGGTGGCGGACAGGACCGCGCCCTTGGAGGACGCGTAGTGCCCGCCGGTCGCGGTGCCGCCGTTCTGCCCGGCGAGCGAGGCCATGTTCACGATCCGCCCGTAGCCCTGCGCGGCGAAGTGCGCGCCGAAGACCTGGCAGGCCGAGAACGTGCCGCCGAGGTTCACCTTCAGCACGGCGTCCAGCTCTTCGGCGGTGATGTCCATCAGCTTCTTCGCCTGCGTGCGGGCTGCGTTGTTGACCAGCACGTGCACCGATCCGAAGTCGGCCAGCACAGCGGCGAGCAGGCCGTCCAGCGCCGCGCGGTCGGCGACGTCGACGGCGTACCCCGTGGCCTCGCCCAGTTCCTTGGCCAGCGCTTCGGCGGCGGCCCCGTCGAGGTCGGCGATCGCGACTCGGCAGCCCTCGGCGTGCAGGCGGCGCACGATCGCCTCGCCGAGGCCGTGGGCGCCGCCGGTGACGACCGCGGTCTGCGCGCTCACAGCAGGAACCCCGCGGCGGGCACGGCGTCCTCGCTGTCCACCAGCCGCACGACTTTCTCCGCGATGCGGTCGCCGGAGGACGACAGCCGGACGCGGTGGCGCACGTCGGCGGCCCAGATGTCGTGCCGCCCGCGCTTGTAGGCGATCAGCAGCTGCGCCGAGCGCAGCACGACCTCAGCGTCGGTCACGGTCTCCGGCACGAACCGGGACACGGTCCGCACGGTGCGGGCCGCGTCGACGGCGGCGATGGCGTAGCCCTCGGTCATGCGGGTCACGCGCATGGCCCGCATCCGCGCGTCGTCGTAGATCATGTTGAGCGTGCCGGCGAAGTCCTCGGTGTCCGGGTCGATCGGCACGACGTAGCGGGCGTCGTCGGTGTAGAGCTCCTGCCACACCAGGTAGTCCTTGCGGTCGAGCAGCTCGGCCTCCCGCCACACCAGCTCGACCGCGCGGGCCACCCGGACGTCGGTCAGCGGGACGGTGATCGTGTCAGTCATCGCTCATCATCTGCTTCCACATCCGGTACGCGGCGCGCATCCCGGTTTCGTCGGTCACGTGGGCGGTCGGCCAGCCGTGCTCGTCGTCCTTCTCCCTGCCGAGCCCGCGGTTGACCAGGATCGGCATGTCCGGCGCGGCCTGGGCACCGCGCTGCACGCGGTCCCAGCCCTCGGCGTCGTCCGGGGTGCCGAACCCGAACGGTCCCTGGAAGTGCTCGTGGATGCGCAGCCGCTCGCGGTTGACCACGTCCAGCTCGGGCGGCCCGTCCGGGCCGATCGCGATGTGCTCGATCAGCGTCTCGTCGACCGAGATCGGCCGCAGGACCCGGAAGAACGCCGCCGACATCGACACGTTCGGGAACAGGTTCAGGTTGAACCCGGTGCCGTGCATGGCGCGGACCAGCTTGCGCACGGCCGCGTCGTCGAGCGTCTTGGAGAGCTCCGCCACGACGTGGTCGAAGCGGGCCTGCAGCGGTTCGCTGCCGTCGTCGGCGTCCAGGTCGGAGTGCTCGGGCACCATCTGCATGACGCTGTGGCCGTTGCCCAGCGCGTGGGTGATCGCCGCCGGGTCGGTCATGAACGACATCATGTCCGCGGTCTCGGCGTCCACCGACGCCATCCACGACCGGTGCACGATCGGGAAGTGGTAGCCGTCGGTGGTGTTCTCCAGCTGGATCTTCCAGTTGCCGCGGAAGCGGAACTGGTGCTTGCCCAGCACCTTGATCGGGTAGCCGCCGCCCTGCTTCATGAACCGGTCCAGCCACAGCTTCGCGTCGCCGAGGAAGTCCGCCAGCGGCTCGATGCCCTCGTCGAACGTCGCGAAGACCATGCCGCCGTAGGACTCGGTGCGCAGCTTGCGCAGCGACAGGTCCTTCTTGTCCGCCACGCCCTCGTACCCGTCCGGGTACGGGATGCCGCGCAGCGTGCCGTCCAGGCCGTAGGACCACGCGTGGTACGGGCAGGTGAACCCGTTGGCCTTGCCCCGCGGCTTCTCGCACAGGCTCGCGCCGCGGTGGCGGCAGCGGTTGAGCAGCGTGTGCAGGGTGCCCTTGCGGTCCCGCGACACGATGACCGGCTGGCGGCCGACGTAGGTGGACTTGAAGGTGCCCGGCCCGGGCAGCTCGCTCTCGTGCGCGACCCACACCCAGGTGCGCTCGAAGATCTTCGTCATCTCCTGCTCGAAGATCTCCGGGTCGGTGTAGAGGCGGCCGGCGACGCGGTCGTCGAGCACGAGGTCCGCGGGCGCGGCGGCGAAGATGTTCTCGGTCATGGTGTCCACTCCTCAGCCGGGCAGCTCGACGTCTTCGCGCACCGTCAGCGCGCGGCCGATGCGCGCTTCGACCTTGGCGAAGCGCCACAGCTTCGCGCCGCCGTCGCCGACCGGGGTGGTGCGGAACAGGTTGCAGGCGGCCTTGACGGTCTCGGCCGTGTCGACGTCGGCGAGGATGTAGGCGGTCCATGGCCAGCCGTCGGAGGGGCCGACCATGTGCGAGTCGTCGTCGATGTCGCCGATGAAGTCCACGCCAGGCATGGCCTTGATGCCGTCCATCATGGACACGAACGCCTGCCACACGTGGCCGGGCGTGATGCCGTCGGCAGGCAGGTCGAAGAAGTTCTGGTTGATGCCGATGCAGAACAGCACGCGCAGGGGCGTCGCGCTCATCTCGGTCCTCCTCGTCGGTGGTGGTCGGGTCAGCGGAAGCCGGGGCTGGTGGGCGGCAGTCCCATGAGGACGGCCCCGGCGGAGTCGAAGATCGCCGGGCCGAGGAAGGCGTGCTGCTTGGGCACCAGCGCGTCGCCGGCCAGGTCGCGCAGCGGGTGCTCGGTGTAGATCGGGGCGGTGCCGGAGATCTCGACGAGCCGGTCCACCACGCCCGAGGCCACGCGGGCCAGGTGCGCGGAGGCCAGCCGCAGCCGGGCGTTGTGCTCGTCGGTGGCGGTGTCGCCGCGCAGGACGTGCTGCCACACCTGGTCGCTCAGGTCGTAGAACCAGGCGCGGGCCGAGCTCAGGTCCGCCTCGGCGCGGGCGACCTCGGTGCGGTAGTAGGCCCGGTCGGCGAGCTTCGGCGCGCCGGTGACCCCGGTGTAGCCGCCGCCGACCTGCTTGGCGTGGTCCAGGGCCGCGCGCGCCACCCCCGCGCCGACCACGGCGAGGACCTGGGAGGCGTAGGCGATCGTCGGGTAGTGGTAGAGCGGCTCGTCCACCGTCGGCGCGCCGCCGCGGATGAAGGTCCACTCACGGGGCACCTCGACCCCGCGCACCACGATGTCGAACGAGCCGGTGGCCCGCATGCCCACGACGTCCCAGTCCTGGACGATCTCGACCTGGTCCGGCCGCAGGACCGCGGTGCGCGGCTTGCCGCCGGACTCCTCGTCGCCAGGGAGGCCGACGCCGATCAGGTCGGCGCCCATGCAGCCGCTGGCGAACTTCCAGTGCCCGTCGACCAGGTAGCCGCGCTCGGTGGCGGCGGCGCGCTGCATCGGGAACAGCGCGCCGGCGAAGGCCACGTCCGGGCCGTCGCGGTACAGCTCGGCCTGGGTGTCCAGCGGCAGTGCGGCCAGGTAGATCTGCGCGGAGCCGAAGCTCGCGACCCAGCCGGTGGAACCGTCGACCACCGAGATCCGCTCGATGGTGTCGAGGAACTCGGCGGGCGGCAGCGGCTGCCCGCCGAACTTGCCCGGCGTCGCCGCCCGGTAGATCCCGATCTGCTTGAGCCGTGCGACGAAGTCCTTCGGCACGTAGCGCTGCTCGCGGAACTCCTGCCGCCGCTGCGCGAGCTCGGCGAGGACGTCGTCGAACCCGACGCCCTGCGGGGTGTGCACCATCGCGCCTCCTCCTACTCGCGGGTTGCCCCCCCGACGGTAGGCAGCCGGGGCCGCCGCGCGGAATTGGTGGTTCTGCGGCACCGGGTAGGGGATTCCTTCAGCGCGCGCCGGCCGTGCCCGGCTTACCCTGGCGGGATGCAGGTGGATCCACGCGCGCCCGAACTGGTCACCGAGGACTTCGTGACCATGCTCCACGCCAGCCGCATGTGCGTGCTGGTGCACGACGCGGCGACGAAGAACATCCTGTGGGCCAACCCGGCGGCGTGCGAGATGCTCGAGTGGAGCGTGGCCGAGCTGCGTCCGCTCAAGGCGAACCACATGAGCAGCACCGCGCGCCAGTACGACCGCGTGATCGGCCGGGCGTGGCTGCAGGACGCGGTGGAGAAGGGCACGAACAGCATCGAGTGGCACTACCGGTCCCGCACGGGACGGGTGATCCCGACCGAGGCCATCGCGATCCGTGTGGAACTCGCGCAGGGGCCGGCGGTGATGGTGCAGTTCCGCGACATCGAGCGGGAGCAGGAGATCGAGCAGGAGCTGCGGCGCACCGCGTCCTACATGGACGCGCTGGCGCACCGCACGTCCACGATCGCGCTGATGCTGGACCGGGACGGCGTGCTGCGGTTCGCCACCGACACCGCACTGAAGGTGATCGGCGCGGACAGCGGGCAGCCGCTCGGCCCGCTGTCGGGGTACGGCACGCTGCGGCTGGCCGGCCGCCCGGCGTCCTGGCCGGAGGTCCTGGAGCGGGCCGATCCGGTGACGACGGTGCAGCTCGCGCTCACCGGGGCGGACGAGCCGGTGTGGCTGGAGGGCAGCCTCGAACGGCTGCAGGAGACTGGCGGGGACGCGTTGCTGATGATCCTGCACGACGTGTCCGGCCGCGTGCAGGAGGACCTCCGCCGGGAACGCGAGCTGCAGCAGGAGAACTACCTGGCCCGCTACAACGCGATGGGCGACATGGCGATGGCGATCGCGCACGAGCTGGGCCAGCCGCTCGCGGCGGCGGCGAACTTCCTCGGCGGCGCCGCCCGGCACGCGTCCGGGACGGCCGCGGAGCAAGTGCGGTTCGGCATCGACAGCGCGGTCCGGCAGATCGACCGCGCGAGCGCCATCGTCGCGGCCCTGCGCGCGTTCGTCGGCCACCTGGAGCACGTGCGCCAGGTGGCCGACCTCGGTGAGATCGTCACCGAGTGCCTGTACTTCGTGCGGCTGCGGGCGGACGCGGCGGGCGTCGACGTGGTGGTCCGCGAGCCGCCGGGTCCGGTGCCGGTGCGGTGCGAACGGGTGCTGACCGGGCAGGTGGTGCTCAACTTCTGCTTCAACGCCATCGACGAGGTGGCGGCCTTCGGCCCGGAGCGCCGCGAGATCGTGCTGACCACGCGCGCCGAGGGCGGGGAAGGCGTGCTGACGGTGGAGGACTGGGGACGCGGCCTGCCGCGGGACCCGTTCGCCGAGTCGTTCACCTCGAAGGAGCACGGCAGCGGGATCGGCCTGGCGCTGTCGCACCGGATCATCACCCGCCAGCACGGCCGCATCTGGGCCGAGCCCCGCGACGGCGCAGGCTCGCGGTTCGGGTTCGCCCTGCCCCTCGCGGAAACCCCTGATACGTAAGGGAAACCCTTACCGGGGCGGGAAGAACTCTCACTTCCCGGCGGCCCCGCCGCGCGCGTACGTTCGAGCTGTTCGGCGATCGTTTGGAGGAATCGTGCCCGAGCTGACCCGGCAGCAGACCGAGTTCCGCGCCGCGATGGCCAACCTCTCGGCGGCGGTCACCGTCATCACCACCGACGGTCCCCGTGGCCGCGCCGGCATGACCGTGAGCGCGGCCTGTTCGGTGACCGACTCGCCGCCGACCGTGCTGGTCTGCGTGAACCGCACCGCCCGCTCGCACGACGTGCTGGTCGGCAACGGCAGGCTGGCGGTGAACGTGCTGGGCGCCGGCCAGGAGGACCTGGCGCTGCACTTCGCCGGCGCCACCGGCGTGCCCACCGCGGAGCGGTTCACCGACGGGCGGTGGGACCTGGCGACCCACGGGGTGCCGGTGCTCACCGGGGCGTGCGCCTCGGTGGTCGGCACCATCGTCGCCGAGCAGGCGTCGGGGTCGCACTCGGTGCTGTTCGTCGAGGTGGACACCGTGATCACCGGGGACGACCCCGCCGCGCTGGTGTACTTCCAGCGCCGGTTCCACAGCCTCGGCACCACTGCGGCGTAGGAGAGCGGCCATGGAGCGGATGACGCTGACCTGCTACAACGACACGCACGGCTACGGCTGGCGGCACGTGGACCTGTTCGTGCACGACGCCGAGGGGCGCGAGCTGAACTGGGTGCACTGGCAGGTGCCCGACGACGGCCCGGAGGCGGCGGACGCCGTGACCGCGACGGTCGAGCCGACGTTGCGCCGGACCTCGGAGTGGCGGCACGGCGTGAGCGAGAGCGGCATGGACTTCTGGGTCGCCGACGCCGCCTGGGAGGACGCGTGAAGCCGCTGCGCGCGCCGTGGTCCCTGCGGGAGCTGGTGAGTGGTTCGGTGGACGGGGCGCTGCGCCGGTCCCGGGAGCGCATCGCCGAGACGGAGCCGGCGCTGCGGGCGTGGGTGGAGCTGGCGTGGCCGGAGCCGGTAGCGGCCGGTCCGCTCGGCGGGGTGCCGCTCGGGGTGAAGGACATCATCGACGTGGCCGGCCTGCCCACGCGGTGCGGATCGGGCCTGCGCGCCGGCGGCCCGCCCGCCGCGGCCGACGCCGCGATCGTGACGGCGTGGCGGCGCGCGGGCGCGGTGCCGGTCGGCAAGACGGTGACCACGGAATTCGCGTTCTTCTCCCCCGGCCCGACGGACAACCCGAGCGCGCCGGGCCACACGCCGGGCGGGTCGTCGAGCGGCTCGGCGGCGGCCGTCGCGTCGGGGCAGGTGCCGCTCGCGCTCGGGTCGCAGACCGCCGGTTCGGTGATCCGGCCCGCGTCGTTCTGCGGGGTCGCGGCGATGGTGCTCAGCCACGGCCGGTTCCCGGTCGACGGGGTCACCGGGCTGAGCCCGAGCCTGGACAGCCACGGCTTCTACACCGCCCGGGTGTCGGATCTGGCGCTGGCCCACGCGGCGCTGACCGGTTCGCCGGACGCGGCCGGACTGCCCGCCCGTCCCCCGCGGCTGCTGCTGTGGACGGGCATCGCCGGCCCCGCGATGCGCGCGGCGCTGGCGGTTGCGAGGGACCGCCTGGTGGCGGCTGGTGCGGTGGTGGAGGCGTTCCCGGACGAGCGGCTGATCGCGGACCTGACCTCGGCGCACCCGGTGGTGATGGCGTACGAGGCGGCGCGTGAGCGGGCCGCCGAGCTGGAGCGGGTGGCGGAGTTGAGCGCGCCCCTGGCGAACCTGCTGCGGACGGGCGCCCGCACCCCGGAGGCGGAGTACCGGCGGGCGCGGGAGTTCGTGCGGTCGGCCGCGTCCGCGGTGTCGGATTTCCTGGATTCCTACGACGCGATCCTCGGCCCCGCGGCGCCCGGTCCCCCACCGGAGGGGCTGGCCGCCACGGGAGATCCGGTGCTGAGCCGGCCGTGGCAGGCGCTGGGTGTTCCGCAGGTGGCCGTGCCCGGGTTGTCCACTGAGGACGGTCTGCCGCTGGGGGTGCAGCTGATCGGCCGGGCGCGGGAGGAGACCGCTTTGCTGACCACGGCTTGCTGGGTGGAGCGCGCGTTGGTGGAGTGATCGCGCGCTCAGCAGTGGGCGCACAGGATCCACAAAGGACCTGCCGTCGAAAGGCATCGCGGCTCGCTCGGTGAAACCGGGGGGCGCGATCCGCCCCGCACCACGCACCGCCGGAATGCGACGCGGCCCGCCAGACCGGCGAGCCGCACTCAGCCGTGAGTACTCGGGCTCCATAAAAGACCCGCAGAAACCCTCACACCACCACGCGGTGCGTGAGGATGTCGTGCACCAGGGCGCCCAGGCTCTCCGCCCCCGTCTTCGCCTTGATCCGCGCCCGGTGCACGTCGATCGTCTTCACACTCGTGCCCAGGCGGTTCGCCGCCATCTGGCTGGACACCCCTTCGACCACCAACCGCAGCACCTCGCGCTCCCGTTGGGTCAGCTGCGCCAGGCGCGCCTCCACCGCCCGGCGCGCCGCCTCGCGGGTGAACCGCCGGCACGCGTCCTGCTGCTGCCGTTGCACCACTTCCAGGATCCGCTGCGGCTCGTAGGGTTTCTCCAGAAAATCCACCGCGCCGCGGGTCATGGCGCGCACCGACATCGGGATGTCGCCGTGCGCGGAGCAGAACACAACCGGCGCCGGGTAGCCCCGCGCGGTCAGTTCCTCCTGCAACTGGAACCCGCTCATGCCGGGCATCCGCACGTCGACGATCACCACCGCGGGCTCGTCTGGGTCGAACTCGGCCAGGAAGGCGGGCGCGTCGGGGTAGGTCAGCGCCTGGATGCCGACGCTCTCCAGCAGGAACGCCAGCGACTGCCGGAGGCCCTCGTCGTCGTCGACGATGTGCACCACCGCGTCGGTCATGGCTTCATCAGTACCGACGCAGACGGGTGGTCGCTGGCGAAGTGGTCCGGCAGCGGCGCCACGAACACGTTCTCGGTGCGGGTGCGGGCGATCCGCCACCCGCCGTCCTCCTTCCGGAACGCGTTGTTCAGGCGGCTGGACCGCAGCAGCGCACTGCCGTCCGAGAACAGCCACGGCTGCATGTGGATCCACTGCCCGTCCGCGGTGTCACCGTGCACGTGGATCTGCTCCGACGTCAGGTAGTGCGCGTTCAACAGCAGCGCCGGATCCCGCTTCTCGCCCCAGAACCGCTCGAAGTGCTCCCGGATGGCCTGCTTGCCCTCGGCCCGCCCGAACTGCCCGTCGTAGTACTCGCCGACGCCCTCCCACACCGCGTCCTCGGTGTAGAGCTCCAGGATCAGCTCGATGCGCTTGGCGTCGTCGGAGGTCCCGTACTCGGGCAGCGGCGTGTCGCACAGGAACATGTAACGAGCCTGTAGCCGGCGGATTTCGGCTTCGGCCTCGAGCACCTCGACCCGCCGGGCGAGTGCTTCGAGAGCGGTGTCGGTCAACGGGATTCTCCTTCTCCGAGCGGGAGGCGCGATGCCGAACACCATCTGTCACCGGCGCGAACCTTGTCAAGCGCGCTGCAGGTTTCCCCTATGCGGCTGCGGGATTTGCGACTGGGAGCCGCGGCGGGCGCTTCCTACCGTAACGGGAACCACCACGGACGATGAGGACGGTCGATGACCACACACGGCCCCGCTCAGCCCAGCCTACCGCGCATCGGAGTGGCCGCCGCGGTCGGCACTTCGCTGGAGCTGTACGACTTCCAGATCTACGGAACCGCCGCCGCCCTGGTGTTCGGCCAGGTGTTCTTCGCCACCGGCGACGCGTGGTTCGGCACGTTCATGAGCCTCGCGACGTTCGCGATCGGCTTCGTCGCGGCGCCGCTGGGCGGCGCCGCCTTCGGCTGGCTCGGCGACCGCCGCGGCCGCAAGACGGCCCTGTTCGGCGCGTTCGTGCTGATGGGCCTGGCGACGCTGGGCATGGGCGTGCTGCCGACCTACGCGGCCGTCGGCGTCGCGGCGCCCGTCATGCTGGTGCTGCTGCGGTTGTGCCACGGCCTGGCCAGGGGCGGCGAGAACTCCAGCGCGGCCGTGCTGGCGATCGAGCACGCCCCCGAGCGGCGCCGCGGCCTGTACGGGTCCTTCGTGGCGATCGGCTCGCCGGTCGGCACGATCCTCGCCAACCTGGCCTTCACGCTGGTGCTGCTGCTCCCCGACGACGACGTCACGGGCTGGGGCTGGCGGATCCCGTTCCTCGCCGGCGGCCTGGTGCTCGTGGTCGGGCTGTGGATCCGCAAGGGCGTCGCGGAGAGCCCGGTGTTCCGGGAGATGGCCGAGCAGGAGGGCGCCCGGGTGAAGGCGCCGCTGCTGGCGGTCGTGAAGGCGAACTGGCGGCGGCTCGCGCTGGTCGCGGGCGTCAACATCGGGCTCACCGCCAGCACGTTCGCGCTGGCCACGTTCATGCTGTCCTACGCCACGGCCCGCGCCCCGGAGGGGCTGGGGCTGCCCCGCCAGCCCATCGTCAACGGCTCGATGATCGCCCTGGTCTGCCACGCGCTGTGCAACGTCGGCGCGGCGTGGCTGTCCGACCGCCTCGGCCGCAAGCCGGTGATGCTGGCCGGTGTCGTGCTGTCGCTGGGGTCGGCGCTGCTGATGTTCCCGCTCAGCTCGGCGGGCACGGTCGCCGCGGTCAACACCGCCGTGATCATCGGGTTCTGCGCCACCGGTGTCCTCTTCGGACCGATGTACACGTTCTTCTCCGAACTGTTCCCGCGCGAGCAGCGCCAGTCCGGGGTTGGCGTGGGCTACCACGTCGGCGCCGTGCTGGGCGGCGGCATCTCGCCGATGATCGCCAACCGGATCGTCGCAGGCACCGGGGACGCGCTCAACGTCGGCTTCTACCTGGCCGCGCTGCTCGGGCTGTCGCTGGTGTGCCTGCTCTGCCTGCCCGAAACCGCGCCGGTGCGGACGCGCCGCCGGAGCGCGGCGGTCCCGGAGCCGGTCCGGTGACGGTCAGCTCTCCGGCCGCAGGCGAGTGAGCACGTGGCGCAGGGTGTCGAGGACCCGTTCGGTCGGCAGCTCGTCGACCCCGCAGATCTGTTGGAAGACCAGGCCGTCCATGGCCGCGAACACCAGCGCGGCCAGGCCCTCGTCGTCCAGCCCGGCGGCGGCGAGCTCGGCGCGGATCGCCGCGCGGTAGCCGTCGTAGAGCTCGCGGACCTGCGGGGCGAGCTCGGGGCGGCGCCGCGACTCCAGCGTCAGCTCGTACTGGAACGCCTGGGTCTCGGGCTGCTCGGCGACGAACTCCGCGAGGCCGTCGCCGAGCAGGTCGAGCCTGCCCGAGCCCGGCTCGGGGGTCACCGACGGCACGCTGCTGTCCAGGGACCGCCGCAGGGCCTGGGCGGTCAGCTCGTCGATGCTGCCGAAGTAGTGGGTGACCAGCCCGTGGTTGACGCCGGCCTCCTTCGCGACCGAGCGGTAGGTGAGCTGCCGGAGCCCCTGGCGCGCCACGACCCGCACCGCCGCCTCCAACAGGGCCTCCCGGCCCGTGCCGTGCGGCCGCGCCCGCCCGCGGGACGCGCCCGCCGTCTCGTTCGTCACCGTCGGAATGGTACCGGCCGCCAAATTATCCACTTGACTAATTTAGCGGACCGAGTCACAGTTGGGCACACCCCGGACGCCCGCCACCGGCGGCGTCGACCTCTCCTTCCGCAAGGGATTCCCTCATGCCTGAACGCGCCGATGTCGTCGTGGTCGGAGCCGGGTTCGCGGGCCTGACGGCCGCCCGCGAACTCACCCACCGCGGCACCACGGTCACCGTCCTGGAAGCCCGCGACCGCATCGGCGGCCGCACCTGGACCGCCGAGCGGCTGGGCCGCCCGCTCGAACTCGGCGGCACCTGGGTGCACTGGACCCAGCCCCACGTGTGGGCCGAGATCTCCCGCTACCAGCTGGAACTGACCCGCAGCCCGGTCCCCGCCCGCGCCTACTGGCACGTCGGCGGGCAGGCCCACGAAGGCACCGCGGACGAGCTGTTCGCGCGGTTCGACCCGGGGATGCAGGCGTTCCTCGCCGACAGCCGCGAGTGGTTCCAGTGGCCGTGGGAGCCGTTCCGGCGCCCCGATCCGGACGTCCTGCACGCGCTAGACCGGCAGTCCGTCACCGACCGGATCGACGCGCTCGGCCTGCCGCCCGCCGACCGGGAACTCCTGGCGGGCATGTGGGCGCTGAACTTCAACAGCCCGCCCGAGGACGGCGCGCTCACCCAGGCGCTGCGGTGGTGCGCGGCGGCCTCGGGCAGCTGGCCGCTGATGTTCGAGACGTGCGCGACGGTCAAGTTCACGCACGGCACCAAGGCACTCGCCGACGCGATCGCCGCCGACACCGACGCCGACATCCGCCTCGGCACCGTCGTCACGAAGATCTGCCGCACGAGCACCGGCGTCGCCGTGGAAACCGCGTCGGGCGAGACCTTCGAGGCCGGCGACGTCGTGGTGACCCTGCCGCAGAACGTCCTCCCCTCGATCGAGTTCGAGCCCGGGCTGCCCGCGGTGCTGCGGGCCGCGGCCCGCGCCGGGCAGGCGTCGAAGGGGATGAAGACGTGGATCCGCGTCCGCGGCGAGGTCGAACCGTTCGTCGTGTTCGCGGGCCCGGACTCGCCGCTCACGTTCGGCCAGACCGAGTACACCGTGGACGGCGACACCCTGCTGGTCGCGTTCGGTCCCCGCGCGTCCGCGCTGCGGCCGGACGACACCGAAGCGGTCGCCAAGGCCCTGGCGCTGTGGCGGCCGGACCTGGAGGTCGTCGCCGCCGACGGGCACGACTGGGTCGCCGACGAGTTCGCAGGCGAAACCTGGCCGATGCTCGCCCCCGGCCAGCTCCGCGCGCTCGAAGAGTTCCGCAAGCCGCAGGACCGGCTGCACTTCGCCGGCAGCGGCTACGCGACCGGATGGGCCGGGTTCGTCGACGGCGCCATCGAAACCGGTCTGACCGTCGCGCGGCGGCTGCTCACCCGCTGACACCGTCCACAACAGAGAGGAACACCCCCCGTGCCCTACTTCGTCGAGTTCGTCCACTACCGCACGGACCTGCCCGAGGACCGTCTCGTCGCGTTGCGCTCGGCCGCGATCCTGGCCGTGCGGGACGCCCATCCGGACCTGCTGTCCGTGCCCGCGCTGAGCCGCGGCGAGGACGGCTCCTGGACCGACGTGTGGATCTACCGGACCCAGGAGGCGGCCGAGAAGGCCAACGCCGGGGCCGGCGACATCCCCGAGTTCACCGCGTTCGCCGGCGCCCTCTCCGGCGTCGAGATCACCGCAGGCCACATGCCCGAGTCCGCCGTCTCCCCGCTCTGACCGGAAACCCACGGAAGGACAACGATGTCTCTCCCCACACCGGATCACGGGACCGCCCTGCGCCGGGGTTCGCTCGGCGTCGCGGCGATCGTCTTCTTCGTGCTGTCGGCGCAGTCGCCGCTCACCGGGATCGCGGGCGCGCTGCCGATCGCGATCACCCTCGGCAACGGTCCGGCCGCCCCGGCCACGTTCCTGCTCGTCGGGGTGGTGATGGCGTTGTTCGCCGTCGGCTACATCACGATGAGCAGGCACGTGACCGACGGCGGCGCGTTCTACACCTACATCGGCCGCGGCCTCGGCACGACGACCGGCACCGCGTCCGCCTTCGTCGCCCTGTTCGCCTACTGCACCGTCCAGGCCGCCATGTACGGCCTCTACGGCGTCACCGTGTCGGGCCTGCTCGCCGCCTACGCCGGGATCTCCGTGCCGTGGTGGGCGTGCGGCCTGGTGACCATGGTGCTCGTCATGGCGTGGGCCTGGCTGAACATCGAGATCGGCGCCCGCGCCCTGGCCTGCCTGGTCGGCCTGGAGATGGGCATCCTGCTGGTGTTCGCGGTGATCACGTTCGCCCGCGGCGGCGGGCCGCAGGGCCTGGACTTCGGCGCGACGTTCGGCCCGTCGGCGATCGCCTCCGGGGCGCCCGGGGTCGCGTTCACCTTCGCCGTCGCGTCGATGTTCGGGTTCGAGTCGACGGCCCTGTACGCGCCGGAGGCCCGCGACCCGCGCCGCACCATCCCCCGGGCGACCTATCTCGCGGTGGCGGTCGTGGCGGTGTTCTTCGCCTTCGTGGCCTGGATGGTGGTCAGCTTCTACGGCGCCGGGTCCGTTGTGGACGCCGCGGGCCAGGCGGTCGGGGCGAGCGAGGCGAGCGGGCTGGTCGCCGGCGCGATCCAGGCGACGCTGGGCGGCTGGGCGGCGCACGCGGTCGGGATCATCCTGGCCACGTCGTTGCTGGCCGGCGTCCTCGCGTTCCACAATGCCATCAACCGGTACCTGCACTCGCTGGCGGAGAACGCGGTCCTGCCGCGCCGCCTCGCCTGGACCAACCGGCACGGCTCGCCCTACCTCGCGGGCGTGGCCTCGACGGTGGTCGCGGCCGCGCTGGTGCTGCCGTTCGCGGCGCGGGGCATGGACCCGGTGCTGACGTTGTTCTCGTGGTTCGGCGGGGTGTCGGTCGTCGGGCTGCTGGTGCTGTACGTGCTGACCAGCGTGTCGGTGCTCGCCTGGTTCCGGCGCGACCGGCGCGGTGAGTCCACGTGGCACACGCGGTACTCACCGGCGCTGGCCGCGGTCCTGATCCTGGCGGGGATCGTGCTGCTGATCGTCAACTTCGGCACGCTCACCGGCGGTTCGGGCGCGACCGCCGCGGTGCTACTGGCGTCCGTCGCGGCCGTGTTCGTCCTCGGGCTGGTGGTCGCGCTCGTGCACCGGCGACGGGCCACCGCCGCCGTGGCCCTCGCGTCCTGACGGGGACCGGGCCGGCACCGGCGTGCCGGCCCGGAGCTCCGGTTCCCGCAGGCGGAACAGCTCGGCGAACTCCCGCATCCGCGCCGCCCGGTACGCCGGGACGCCGCCCGGGTCGAAGGTGTAGAAGCCGGCCCCGTCCCGCAGACCACGGCGGCCGGCGGCCATGTTCTCCTCGATGACGTCCGGGTGCCGGAACCGGTCGCCGAGCCGGGCGGCCAGGTAGCGGGAGGCGTAGTACAGGATGTCGCCGCCGCCCCAGTCGATGAACTCCAGCGGCCCGAGCACCGAGAACCGGGGGCCGAGCCCGGCGCGCACGGCGAGGTCGATGTCGGCGGCGCTCGCCACGCCCTCCTCGACCATGCGGGCCGCCTCGTTCATCACCAGCGCCTGCAGCCGCGGCACGATGTAGCCTGCCGCGGGCCCGCACACCACCGGGATCTTGCCGAGGCGCTCCAGCAGGCCGGTCAGGCGGGACACCGCGGCCGGGTCGGTCTCGTCGCTCCGGCTGACCTCGACCAGCGGCATGACATCGGCGGGGTTGAGCCAGTGCGCGTTGACCGCCCGTTCCGGCCGCTCGACCAGTGCGGCGATCTCGGTGACCAGGAACGTCGACGTGGTCGAGGCGATCACCGCGTCCGCGGCGACCTCGCGGCAGACCCAGGCCAGCACGTCCCGCTTGATCTCCAGCACCTCCGGCACGGCCTCGAACACCACCGAGGCACCGGCCAGCGCGCCCGGCTCCCGCCCGCACACGGTCACTCCGGACCCGAGCCGGGCGCGAAGCCGGTCGGCGTATTCGCGCCGTTCTTCATCCGCGCGGTCCTTGACGTCGGCTAGCACAACGGGAAAACCGGCCGCGAGGCAGGTGAACGCGATGCCCTCCCCCATGCGGCCGGCCCCGACGACGGCGATCTCGTCGCTCACGAGGCGAAACCCTCCCGCAGCAGCCGCGTCAGCTCCGGCCGGGAGAGTTCCGCCAGCCCGAGGCTTTCCAGCGTCCGGCCCTCCGCGTAGAGGTCCCGCCCGGTGACCGCCGAGGCGATGCTCAGCAGCCCGGCCGCGACCGGCGTCGGCACCCCGGCCCAGCGGCCCACCGACACCAGCAGCGACAGCCCCAGCCGCGTGTCCTCCAGCATGTAGCGGTGGGTCAGCAGGTCGATCTTCTCCCGCCAGTCGCCGGAGTCGGTGAGCTTCTCGTGCGCGGCCCGGCCGTACATCCACTCGTCGCCGTCGGTGGCGTAGTGGTCGGCCAGCGGGAAGTGCGGCGCGCCGTAGCCCAGCGCCTCCCGCAGCGCGATGCGCTCGCCGTCCAGCGCGTCGGTGACCCGCCGGATCGCGGGTTGCGTGCCCTCGTTGTGGATGTCCCACGCCTCGAAGTGCTCCAGCGGCCCGGCGTTCATCAGGATCAGCGGCGGGTGACAGCGGAATCGTTCCGTGGTAACGGTGCATCACCATGCCGATGACGAACGCGACACCGAACGCGACCATCGCGCCGACGGGCACGGACAGCAA
>NZ_JBEXTX010000145.1:0-16487 GCF_040614175.1 Amycolatopsis sp. NPDC006131 | reverse complement strand
TCGGCGACCACGGCGAACCGGCGGTGCTACCGATCCGCCCGACGCGACCCTGACCCGGGGAAGCGCTGGCACGGCAGCGGAAGTCCGCGTCGGCGCCCGTGGCGAACCGGCGGTGCTACCGATCCGCCCGACGCGACCCTGACCCGGGGAAGCGCTGGCACGGCAGCGGAAGTCCGGCTCGGCGCCCGTGGTGAACTGGCGGTGGCTCCCGGTCCGCCCCGGCCGGGGCCAGACGGGAGAACGTGGTGGAACTGCGGTATTCGGCGCTGGCCGCGCCCGACCTGCACGGGCGTTCGGAGGCCGAGGTGTTCGTGCACGTCGAAGCCGACCTCGTGGTGCGTGACGGCGCGGAGATCTACTCCGAGGGCGCCTTCCCGGTGGTCGAGCTCGCCGCCGCCCTGCGCGAATGGCAGACCAGCCCGGCGCGGGGCGACTTCGAGTTCACGTCCCTGTCGCTGGAGGACCGGTGGCAGGTCCGGATCGTGGCCGCCGGGGCCCGCTGGCGGGTGGTCGACGACGTGACCGGCGCGCAAGGCGCCCTTCGCCCGCTCGCGGAGATCGACTCGGCGATCGACGCGTTCGTGGACGCGCTGCGCGCCGACTGCACGCGGGAGTTCGGCCCCTGGATCGACCGGTTCTTCCACCCCGCACAGAACTAGCGCCGCCGCGGAAAACCCTTGCCCCGCAGTGAGGTGGCTGCCCGGTTCGCCCTCATCAGGGCAGGCGGGCGTGTTCGGCTCGGGTGGCAGCGAGCCGCTCACGTGCGAGCGCACGGGCCCGCTTGGTGTCGTCGCCCGTGAGCCGGGCGAGGATCGTCGCGAGCGGCCTGATCTTGCCCCAGCCGCCCCAGTGGCCCTCGGGGATCTCGGTGGGGAACACCCAGATCCGGCTGGCCCCACGCGGCCAGGCGCCGTTCTCCGCGTCGAGGATCGCCTCGGTGACCTCGGCGATGACGCTCGCACGCTTCTGCTCGTCGAGCCGGCCCTCGGGAACGGACGGGACGACCTTGTAGCGAGGTGCGTCCGCGGGTGCTCCGCCGACGTAGACGCCGGTCGGCCGGTGCAGCCACAGCCAGGAGACGGAACGGGTCACCGGGGCGACGGGGTCGCACGGCGCATCACTCCTGCGGTCACCTGAACTCCTAGGCTCGACGTCCGGGCCGCGGGGTGAACGTTGACCGCACAGAACTAGAACCTGTTACAGTCGGGCGCATGATCCTCGATCGTTTCCGCGTGACCGGCAGGGTCGCCGTGGTCACCGGGGCCGGGCGCGGCATCGGCGCGGGAGCCGCCGTGGCGCTGGCCGAAGCCGGTGCGGACGTGGTGATCTCCTCCCGCACGAAGACCGACCTCGACGCCGTCGCCGCGCGCGTGGCCGACGCCGGGCGGCGCGCGCACGTCGTGCCTGCCGACCTCAGCGATCCCGCCGCGGCCGCCGCACTCGCGCAGGCCGCGGTCGGCGAGTTCGGCCGCGTGGACATCGTGGTCAACAACGTCGGCGGCACCTACCCCCGCCCGCTGCTGGAGACCACACCCGAGTTCCTGGAGGAAGCCTTCCGCTTCAACGTCTCCACCGCGCACGCCCTCACCACCGCGGCCGTGCCGTTCATGACCGACGGCGGCGCGGTCGTCAACATCTCGTCGAACATGGGCCGCGTCGCCGGGCGCGGGTTCGCCGCCTACGGCACCGCCAAGGCCGCGCTCGCCCACTACACGCGCCTGGCCGCCTACGACCTCGCGCCGCGGATCCGGGTCAACGCGATCGCCGTCGGGTCGGTGGCGACCTCGGCGCTCGAAGTGGTGGTGAACAACCCGGAGATCAAGGGGAAGATGGAGGCGGACACGCCGTTGCGCCGGCTCGGCGAGGTCGAGGACATCGCGGCCGCGATCGTCTACCTGGCCTCCCCCGCCGGCTCGTTCGTCACCGGGAAGGTGCTGGAAGTGGACGGCGGGCTGCAGGCGCCCAACCTCGAACTCGGATTGCCGGACCTGTGACCCACCGGGTGGTGCAGTGGAGCACCGGCAACGTGGGGCGGCACGCGATCGCGGGCATCGACGCGCATCCGGAGCTGGAACTGGCCGGCGTCTGGGTGTCGAACCCGGACAAGGCCGGCCGCGACGCCGGTGAGCTGGCCGGCCTTGGCCGGACGCTGGGCGTCGAGGCGACCACCGACGCCGACGCGCTGCTGGCGCTGAAGCCGGACTGCGTGGTCTACACGGCGATGGCGGACGACCGTCTGATGGAAGCGCTGGCCGACCTGCAGCGGATCCTGCGGGCGGGCGTCAACGTGGTGTCGAGCAGCCCGGTGTTCCTGCAGTTCCCGAACGGCGTGGTGCCCGAGGAGGTGTCCGCGCCCGTGGGTGCGGCCGCGGCCGAGGGCGGCGCGTCCCTGTGGGTGAACGGCGTCGACCCCGGGTTCGCCAACGACTGGCTGCCGCTGGTGCTGACCGGCGTGTGCGAGCGGATCGACGAGGTGCGCTGCTTCGAGATCCTGGACTACTCGACCTACGACAACCGCAAGGTCGTCTTCGACATCATGGGTTTCGGCAGCCCGCTGGACCAGAAGCCGATGCTGCTGCAGCCCGGCGTGTTGTCGCTGGCGTGGGGCAGCGTGGTGCGTCAGCTGGCGGCCGGGCTGGGCGTGGAGCTGGACGCGGTCGAGGAGAGCTACGAACGGCTTCCCGCGCCGGCGACGTTCGACATCTCGTGCGGCACCATCGCCGAGGGCACGGCGGCCGCGCTGCGGTTCGAGGTGCGCGGCATGCGTGGCGGACGGCCGGTGTGCGTGCTGGAACACGTGACGCGGCTGCGGCCGGACCTGGGGCCGGACTGGCCGCAGCCGTCCGGGCAGGGCTGCTACCGGGTGCAGGTGACCGGCGAGCCGAACTACACGCTGGACCTGCGGCTGGTCGGCACGGACGGCGACCACAACACGGCCGGCCTCAAGGCGACCGCGATGCGCCTGGTGAACGCGATCCCCGCGGTGGTCGCGGCGCCCCCCGGGCTGCTGACGGCGCTGGACTTGCCGCTGGTGACGGGGCGCGGCCTGGTCAGCTAGACCACTGCGTCAAGCCGATGTAGAGCACCACGCCCGCCGCGACGAGGGCGGCGAACCCGAGCGCGCCGCCGAGGAGCAGTCCGCTGCCCAGGGAACGCCACGGCGGCCGAGCGAGCCGGCACAGGCACCCGCCGATGATCGCGCCGAAGGTGACCCCGATGAACGCGTAGGTGTATTCGCCGGCGTGCCAGCCGGTGATCGCGTCCCGGGCCAGGGCGACCACGACCCCGATCAGCAGTCCGGTCGCGAGCGCGAACCCCAGGAAGGCGACTCCCGGCCGAGGCCGGAGCGGGTCGGGCGCGGTCATGATCGCCAGTCTGCCGCGCCCGGCCGGTCGCGCGCCTGAGTAGAACTACTCGCGTTCCGGGGCGACCTTGTCGGTGTCGTCGGCCGTGTCGTCTTCCTTGCTGCGCAACGTTTCCGGCGCCTCGCGCGGCCCCCGCCGCTTGGCGAGGAAGAAGTACACCATCGCGCCGGCGAACACCAGGATCGACGTCCAGGTGTTGACCCGCAGGCCGAGGATGTGGGTGGCGTCGTCGGTGCGCATCAGCTCGATCCAGAAGCGGCCCAGCGTGTACCCGGCGACGTACAGGGCGAACGCGCGGCCGTGTCCGAGGCGCATCTTGCGGTCGGCGTAGACGACCAGCGCCGCGATGAGCAGGTTCCAGATCAGCTCGTACAGGAACGTCGGGTGCACCGGGCTGTCGGCGAGCGGGATGTGCCCGAACGCGATGCCGTTGGGCCCCTGGTCGGGGATCGTCGGGTTGTTCGGGTCGAAGCGCTGGTAGATCTCCAGGCCCCAGGGCAGCGTGGTGTGTGCCCCGTAGAGCTCCTGGTTGAAGTAGTTGCCGAGGCGGCCGATGGCCTGCGCGGCGATGATGCCGGGGGCGATCGCGTCGGCCATCGCGGGCAGCGGCACGCCCTTGCGGCGGCAGCCGATCCACGCGCCGACCGCGCCCAGGGCGATCGCGCCCCAGATGCCGAGGCCGCCGTCCCAGATGTAGAGCGCCTTGACCGGGTCCTTGCCCTCGCCGAAGTAACGCCACCAGTCGGTGATGACGTGGTAGAGGCGCCCGCCGACGAGACCGAACGGCACGGCCCACACGGCGATGTCGACCACCGTGCCCTTGGTGCCGCCGCGCTGCACCCAGCGGCGGTCACCCCACCAGATGGCGAGGATGATGCCGGCGATGATGCACAGCGCGTAGGCGCGAATCGGGATCGGTCCCAGGTGCCAGACGCCGCGGTCCGGGCTCGGGATCGTCGCGAGGAACACAGCCGAGGCGGAATTCACGCGCTCACCGTAACGTGCGCGGTGTGAAGTGCGTGGGTCAGCCCGCGCGGTTGAGGACGGCCGACCCGATCGCGAGCACACACCCGACGCCGAAAATGGCCGTCAGGTACCACGGGCCACCCTGGGTGACGTTCCAGACCGCCACGAGAGCCGCCACCACGGCGATGACGAGACTGCGCACCTGCAGGGGAGAAGGCCGGGCCATGCGGACAGCCTGCCACGCCCGGATCAGCGGGTGAGGTCGAGGGTGGCCGCGAAGGGCTGGGAGAAGGTGAGCTTGCCGCCCTCGCTGCGCGCGCTCTCGCGGTACTCGCCGTCGGCGAGCTCGAACAGCACCGCCGGGCCGTCGGTCTCCACGAGGAGGTAGAACGGGACGCCCGCCTCCGCGTAGAGCCGCCGCTTGAGCACCCGGTCCTGCACCCGGCTCGACGGCGAGACGATCTCCGCCGCCAGCAGCAAATCCTGAGCCTGGCAATACAGGCCGCTGTGCCCGCTCCGGTTCATGACGACGAAGTCCGGGATGAGCAACCGCTGCCCGCCCAACCGGACGTTCACCCCCGGCAGCAGTTCGGTTCCCGCCGGAAGCACCGGCGGGAATCAGATCAGCAACCGTTGCAGGAGGCGCTGGTGTCCGGACCGGGGTGCCGGACTCACCAGCAGAGCACCATCGACCAGCTCGATCCGGCAGCCACGATCCTCGGGCAAGTCGAGCACGTCCTCGACCGTCCACGGCTCGACCCGCAACACGAGGTGGCCTGGTTCGGCAGGCCGGTGTGGCATATCGTCCCCCGGTTCATCCGGAACGCGAGGGCACCCTTCCACCCGGCACCGGCCGCCCTAGCCCGCGGACGCTCCTCGCCGCTCGAGGGCGCGGCGTACCTTGCGCTTGTCGTACTCCGGCAGGGCCTCCACGGCGGCCAGGTCGGGCAGCAGCGCGGGCTCCGTGGTGAACGCCCGGAACGCCGTCCCGATCGTCACCCCGTGGTCCGGCCGCGACAGCACCGTCACCGCGTCGCCGGCCTGAACCGGGCCCGGCTCCAGCACCCGGAAGTACGCGCCGGGCAGCGCACGCTGCGTGAAGGTCTTCACCCAGCCGCGTTCGCCGAGCCAGCCGGCGAATGTGCGGCACGGGATGCGCGGCGACGTCACCTCCAGCACCAGCGACGACCCGACCCGCCACCGCTCCCCGATCAGCGTCCCGGTCAGGTCGACGCCCACCGTGGTCAGGTTTTCGCCGAACACGCCCGGCGGCAGGTCGCGGCCCAGTTCCGCCGCCCAGACGTCCAGGTCCTCCCGCGCGTACGCGTACACCGCCTGGTCGTCGCCGCCGTGGTGGCGCAGGTCGCAGATCACGTCACCGGCCACGCCGCTCGCGCCGACCCCGCGCGGGCCGGGCGCGGCCACCGCCACCGGCCCGTCGACGGGACGCTTGTCGATCCCGGTGACCCCGAGATCGGCCTCCCGCACCTCGCGCTTCGACCCGATGTTGACCGACAGCACCTTCGCCATGCTCATGCCTTGCAGAACCAGTCGGCCTGCCCGGGCTCGGGCACGGCACCGCCGGGCGGGAACGTCTCGCGGAAGGTGAACGCGTACGGCGTCGGCCCGTGCGCTCGCAGGTGCCGGATCCGGTCCTCGGCCTCGGCGGTGCCCGGGCGGTGCCCCTCGGGCACCCACCACAGCGCGGTGAACGCCTCGGGCATCCGCTCGAACCACGCGCGGCGGCGCTTCAGCACGGCCCGGTGCTCCCCCGAGTACACGTACGCGGCCAGGTCCTCCACCGAGCGCCAGGTCGACATGTTGACGATGACCCCCGCGCTGGTGCCCGTGTCCCACTCGAAGGCGCGGATCGCGGTCGCGTTGCCGTCCTCGGTCTGCATGCGCCACACGAAACCGGGTGCGGCGTCGGCGAGCGCGTTGATCGGGTCGAGCGCGTCCACGAAGTCCTTGAGCTGGGGCGACGTCAGCGGGGCGACCAAGCGGCCGACGTTCACCTGCGCGAGTTCATAGGCCATGCCGCCAGTCTGCCGATCAGCGAGCCCGGCGGCCACGTGTTTTAGCCCGGGCTCACGCCGTGGCGACGGCCTGGCGCACGCCCTCGGCGAGCTCACCGGCCAGCGCGTGCACCGGTTCGGTGCCGCCCGCGGCGGCCGACACCAGCGCCGACCCCACGATCACGGCGTCCGCGAACCCGGCGATCTCGGCCGCCTGCTCACGCGACCGGACACCCAGGCCGACGCCGATCGGCAGGTCCGTGTGCGCCCTGGTGCGGGCCACCAGTTCGGCCGCGCCACTGCTGACCTGGTCCCGCGCGCCGGTGACGCCCATGACCGCGGCCGCGTACACGAACCCGGAGGACGCCTTGACGGTCAGGTCGATCCGCTCCTCCGACGAGGACGGCGCGACCAGGAAGATCCGGTCCAGGCCGTGCTGCTCGGACGCGGCCATCCACTCGCCCGCCTCGTCCGGGATCAGGTCCGGCGTGATGAGGCCGAGGCCACCGGCGGCGGCGAGGTCGCGCGCGAACTTCTCCACCCCGTACTGGCGCACCGGGTTCCAGTAGGTCATCACGACCGCGCGGCCACCGCGGGCCGAGACCGACTCGACGACCTCGAACAGGTCCCGCAGCCGGAAGCCGTTCTTCAGCGCGGCGTCCGCGGCGAGCTGGATCGTCGGGCCGTCCATCACCGGGTCGGAGTAGGGCACGCCGACCTCGACGAGGTCCGCGCCACCGTCGATCAGGGCCGCCAGCAGGTCCTTCGAGCCCGGCACCGTCGGGTACCCGGCGGGCAGGTAGCCGACCAGCGCGGCGCGGCCCTCGCTCTTCGTCTGAGCGAACAGATCCTGCAGCCCGGTCACTTCTCCACCAATCCGAAGTACTTCGCGGCGGTGTCCATGTCCTTGTCGCCGCGGCCCGACAGGTTCACCACGATGAGCCCGTCCCGGCCCAGCTCCTTGCCGAGCTGGATGGCACCGGCCAGCGCGTGGGCCGACTCGATCGCCGGGATGATGCCCTCGGTGCGGGACAGCAGCGCGAACGCGTCCATCGCCTCGGCGTCGGTGACCGGCCGGTACTCGGCCCGGCCGCTGTCCTTGAGCCACGCGTGCTCGGGGCCGACGCCCGGGTAGTCCAGGCCGGCCGAGATCGAGTGCGACTCGACCGTCTGGCCGTCCTCGTCCTGCAGCAGGTACGACATCGCGCCGTGCAGGTTGCCCGGCGTGCCCTTGGTCAGGGTGGCGCCGTGGCGGTTTCCGTCGATGCCCTCGCCGCCCGGCTCCAGGCCGACGAGCCGCACGTCCGGGTCGTCGATGAAGCCGTGGAAGATGCCGATCGCGTTGGACCCGCCGCCGACGCAGGCCGCGACCGCGTCCGGCAGCCGCCCGGTCTGCTCGAGGATCTGCGCGCGGGCCTCCTCGCCGATGACCTTGTGGAAGTTGCGCACCATCATCGGGAACGGGTACGGCCCGGCGGCGGTGCCGAACAGGTAGTGCGTGGTGTCGGCGTTGGCGACCCAGTCGCGCAGCGCCTCGTTGATCGCGTCCTTGAGGGTGCGCGAACCGGTCTTGACCGGGATCACCTCGGCGCCGAGCAGCCGCATCCGCGCCACGTTCAGCGCCTGCCGCTCGGTGTCGACCTCGCCCATGTAGACCACGCACTCGAGGCCCATCAGGGCGCACGCGGTGGCGGTGGCGACGCCGTGCTGGCCCGCGCCGGTCTCGGCGATGACCCGCTTCTTGCCCATCCGCTTGGTGAGCAGCGCCTGGCCCAGCACGTTGTTGATCTTGTGGGAGCCGGTGTGGTTGAGGTCCTCGCGCTTGAGGAAGATCCGCGCGCCGCCCGCGTGCTCGGCGAACCGCTCGGCCTCGGTGAGCAGCGACGGCCGTCCGGCGTAGTCGCGCAGCAGGCGCTTGAACTGGGCCTGGAACTCCGGGTCGAGCCGGGCCTTGTCGTACTCGGCGGACACCTCGTCGACGACGCCGATCAGCGCCTCTGGCATGAACCGGCCGCCGTAGGGGCCCCAGTAGCCGCGCTCGTCGGGGTCGTGCGCGTCGTGCTGCTCGTGCTCGGTCATCGGCTCGGCCTCGGGCATGCGGGGTGCGATCCGGCGGTGACCAGCTTCATCAGGGCGCCCTTCGGGTCGCCCGAGGCCACCAGGCCCTCACCGACCAGCACCGCGTCGGCGCCGTGACCGGCGTAGGCCATCAGGTCGCCGGGGCCGCGGACGCCCGACTCGGCGACCTTCACCGTGTCGAACGGCAGGCCCGGCGCGAGACGGCCGAAGACGTCCCGGTCGACCTCGAGGGTGTGCAGGTTGCGGGCGTTGATGCCGATGACCTTGGCGCCGGCCTCGAGCGCGCGGTCTGCCTCCTCGGCGTTGTGCACCTCGACCAGCGCGGTCATGCCCAGCGACTCGACCCGGTCGAGCAGCGCCATGAGGGCGTTCTGCTCCAGCGCGGCGACGATCAGCAGGACCAGGTCGGCGCCGTGCGCGCGGGCCTCGTGGACCTGGTAGGGGGTGACGATGAAGTCCTTGCGCAGGATCGGGATGTCGACCGCGGCGCGGACGGCGTCCAGGTCGGCCAGCGAGCCGCCGAACCGGCGCTCCTCGGTGAGGACGCTGATGACCCGCGCGCCTGCCGCCTCGTAGTCCTTGGCCAGCGCGGCGGGGTCGGGGATGTCGGCCAGCGCGCCCTTGGACGGGCTGCGGCGCTTGACCTCGGCGATGACGCCGATCGACGAGTCACGCAGCGCGGACATGGCGTCCCGCGGTGGCGGCGCCTGCGCGGCGAGCCGCTTCAGCTCGTCGAACGGGAGCGCCTTCTCCCGCTCGGCGAGATCTTCCCGGACGCCGGCGACGATGTCTTCGAGAACGGTCACGGCGCAACCTCACCGGTTGTCGCACATTCACTCGAAAGCTGGCTCACAAACACCTTCCCCTTCCCGCAGAAAAGATGCTAACCCGCCCACCTGTGCGGACCGGTTCCGGGTCGGACTTGCCTTGTCCGGCAGCGGAAATCGCCGCCTACCGATCAGTAGTCGGATCTTCGCCCTCCGACAGCGCCTCCCACAGCTCCGCGTCCGGATCCTTCGCGGCCTTCTTCCGGCCGGCCGGGGCCTCGTAGCGCGCGCCCAGCTTCGCCATGCGGCCCGCACCCTTGATCGCGAACAACCCCGCGACGAGCATCAGAATTCCCGCCAGCAGCGCCAGTCCGCGCCCGGCGAAGATCTGCCCGGTGGGCGCGCCCACGGGGAAGCCGCCGAAGCGCCAGCCGTCGATCGCGATCCAGCCCGCGGCGATCCCCGCCAGCGCGACCAGCACGCCCAGCACGCGCCGCAGCCAGCCGCCCGCGGCGATGAGCCCGGCGACCCCGGCCAGCGCGAGCACGGCCAGCGGCACCAGCGCCACGGACTCCTGCTCGCCGGTGTGCTTGTCCAGCACCATCCCGCGCACGCCCGCGTCACGCAGCTCGGCCGCCCAGACCAGCCGCGAGGAACCCCACAGCGCGGCCGCGGCCAGCAGCAGCGCGGCCGCGACGATCCACAGTGGACGCTTACTGGACGCTGGCGACGTCATCGGCCGGGTCCAGCTTCCGCGGCGGCGCCATGGTCTGCGCGGCGGCGACCGCCGAGAGCACCGTGCGGGCCTTGTTCAGGCATTCGTTGTCCTCGTACTCGGGCACCGAGTCGGCCACCACGCCGCCGCCCGCCTGCACGTACGCGATCCCGTCCCGGATCAGGGCGGTGCGGATCGCGATGGCCGTGTCGGCGTCGCCCGCGAAGTCGAGGTAGCCGACGACGCCGCCGTAGAGACCGCGGCGGGTCGGCTCCAGCTCCTCGATCAGCTCCATCGCGCGCACCTTCGGGGCGCCGGAGAGCGTGCCCGCCGGGAAGCACGCGGCCACCGCATCGAACGCGGTCTTGTCCTCGGCCAGCTCACCGGTGACGGTGGACACGATGTGCATGACGTGGCTGTAGCGCTCGATGGCGAAGAAGTCGACCACCCGGACGGTGCCGGGCTTGCAGACCTTGCCCAGGTCGTTGCGGCCGAGGTCGACCAGCATGAGGTGCTCGGCGCGTTCCTTCTCGTCGGCAAGGAGGTCCTTGGCCAGCTGCGCGTCCTCCTCCGGGTCCGCGCCGCGCCAGCGGGTGCCCGCGATCGGGTGCGTGGTGGCGCGGCCGTCCCGCACGGTGACCAGCGACTCGGGGCTGGAGCCGACGATGTCGAAGCCGTCCAGCCGCAGCAGGTACATGTACGGGCTGGGGTTGGAGGTGCGGAGCACGCGGTAGATGTCCAGCGCGTCGGCCTGGGTGGGGATCTCGAACCGTTGCGAGGGCACCACCTGGAACGCTTCGCCGGCCTTGATCGCCTCGACGGCCTTCTCCACCGCGGCGAAGTAGTCGGCCTGCGTGCGGCGGCGCTCGAACTCCGGCGCCGGGCGGTCGAAGACGGCGGCGGTCGCGGGGGCCGCGGCGCCGAGCCGCTCGGTCATCTCCTCCAGGCGGCGGACGGCGTCGTCGTAGGCCGCGTCGACCCGCTCCGGGCTGTCGTCCCAGTTGACCGCGTTCGCGATGAGCGTGACCGTGCCCTCGTGGTGGTCCACGGCGGCCAGGTCGGTGGCCAGCAGCATGGTCAGCTCGGGGATGTCGAGGTCCTTCTCGGCCAGCTCCGGCAGCTTCTCCAGCCAGCGCACGGCGTCGTAGCCGAGGTAGCCGACCATCCCGCCGGTCAGCGGCGGCATGCCGGGCAGCGGCTCGGTGTGCAGCGCGGCGACCGTCTCCCGCAGGACGGTCAGCGGGTCGCCCTCTGCGGGCAGGCCCACCGGCGGGGTGCCCTCCCACACGGCCTTGCCGTCCCGCACGGTCAGCGCGGCGGGGCTGCGGACGCCGATGAAGGACCAGCGCGACCACGACTGCCCGTTCTCGGCCGACTCGAACAGGAACGTGCCCGGGCGGTCGGCCGCGAGCTTGCGGTAGACCCCGACGGGCGTTTCGCCGTCGGCGAGCAGCCGACGGACCACCGGGATCACGCGACGACCCTCGGCGAGGGCGCGGAACTCGTCGCGTGCGGGGCTCACCGAACCGAGGCCGCCGTCGGTGGGATTCGCACTGACCATGGGGCCATTGTGCCGCCCGGGTCCGACACTCTTCGCACCGGGCGTTAATTCAGGCTCCGTTGAATTCTGGTCCCGCCCGCGCCATGATGGAGGGGTGAGCACCGCGGAACAGCCTACGCCAGCCAAGCGGCGCGGCCGCCGCCCCGGCGGCCAGGACACCCGGGCCGCGCTCGTGGCCGCCGCGCGCGAGGTCTTCAGCGAGAGCGGCTACGAGGGCGCGACCGTGCGCGCGATCGCCGCCCGCGCCGGCGTCGACGCCGCCATGGTGAACCACTGGTTCGGCGGCAAGGAGGGCCTGTTCGCGCAGGCCGTGCTGCAGCTGCCGTTCGATCCGATCGAGCTCCTCTCGCAGCTCATGGACGGGCCGGTGGACGAGCTCGGGAAGCGGATCGTGCGGCGGTTCCTGACGGTGTGGGACGCCACCGAGGGCGGCGCGTTCCCCGCGCTGGTGCGCAGCATCGCCAGCCACGACCAGGCCGCGTTGAGCCTCAAGGACTTCCTGATCCGGCACGTGCTGGAGAACGTGGTCGGCCGGGTGTCGCCGGACCGGCCGGAGCTGCGCGCGACGCTGTGCGCGTCGCAGATGGTGGGCATGGGGATGGCCCGGTACGTGGCGAAGTTCGAGCCGTTCTCGACCACGGACATCGACACCATCGCGGCGGCCGTCGGCCCGACGTTGCAGCGCTACCTGACCGGCGACATCGACTAGGCGTCGTCGGCCAGCAGCAGGCGGTCGTCGCTGTCGAAGCAGGTGCGGGTGCCGGTGTGGCAGGCGGGGCCGGTCTGGTCGACGCGCACCAGCAGCGTGTCCGCGTCGCAGTCGAGGCGGACCTCGCGCACGTGCTGCACGTGCCCGGACGTCTCGCCCTTGACCCACAGCTCCTGGCGGCTGCGTGAGAAGTACGTGCCGCGACGGGTGGTCAGCGTGCGCTCCAGCGCCTCGTCGTTCATCCAGGCCACCATCAGCACGTCGGAGGTCGCGTGGTCGACCACGACCGCGCACACCAGGCCGTCGGCGTTGCGCTTGAGCCGCTGGGCCAGCTCGGGTGCCAGGCTCACCTGACCTCGACCCCGCCGTCGCGCAGGGCGTCCTTGACCGCGCCGATCTTCAACTGTCCGAAGTGGAACACGCTGGCCGCGAGCACGGCGTCCGCCCCGGCCCGCACCGCGGGCAGGAAGTGCTCGACCGCGCCCGCTCCCCCGCTGGCGATCACCGGCACGGTGACGACCTTGCGGGTCTTCTCGATCAGCTCCAGGTCGAAACCGGCCTTGGTGCCGTCGGCGTCCATCGAGTTCAGCAGGATCTCGCCGACGCCCAGCTCCTCGCCGCGCTGGGCCCACTCGACCGCGTCGATGCCGGTGCCGCGGCGGCCGCCGTGGGTGGTCACCTCGAACCCGGACGGCGTCGGCTCCGAGCCCTCCGGCACGCGACGGGCGTCGACCGACAGCACGATGCACTGCGCGCCGAAGCGGCGGGACGCCTCGCGCAGCAGCTCGGGCCGGGCGATCGCCGCCGTGTTGATGCTCACCTTGTCCGCGCCCGCGCGCAGCAGGCGGTCGACGTCGTCGCAGGCACGCACGCCGCCGCCGACGGTCAGCGGGATGAACACCTGCTCGGCGGTGCGCCGGACCACGTCGAAGGTGGTCTCGCGGTTGCCCGAGGACGCGGTCACGTCGAGGAAGGTCAGCTCGTCGGCGCCCTCCGCGTCGTAGGCCCGCGCCAGCTCGACCGGATCGCCGGCGTCCCTGAGGTCGGCGAAGTTGACGCCCTTCACCACCCGGCCCGCGTCGACGTCCAGACACGGGATCACCCTGACCGCTACACCCATGCCACCAGGGTAGATGTTCCCTAGAGTGGCGTGGGTGTGGTGGGGGTTGCTGTGCGCGGTGGCCGCCGCGGTCGCCTACGGGGTCGCGTCCGTGTTCCAGGCCGTCGCGGCCCGCGCGGTGGACGACGGCGGGTCCGGGGTGGACCCGCGGCTGCTCGTGCGCGTGCTGCGGCAGTGGCGGTACGTGCTCGGGCTCGGCCTGGACGTCGTCGGGTTCGTGGCGCAGCTGGTCGCGTTGCGGGTGCTGCCGCTGTTCGTGGTGCAGGCCGCGCTCGCGGCGAGCCTCGCCGTCACCGCCGTGGCGGCCCTCACTCTCGGCGTACGGCTGTCCGGCCGGGAGTGGGGCGCGATCGCGCTGGTGTGCGCGGGGCTGGCGCTGCTCGGCGTGTCCGCGCGGAGCGAGGGTTCCGAGCCGGTGGGCACGGCGTTCCACGTCGCCCTGCTCGTGGCCGTCGCGCTGCTGGCGGTGGCGGGCTGGACCGTCGGGCGCGCTCCCGAGCACGTCCGCACACCGGCTCTCGGGCTGGTCTCCGGGTTGTGCTTCGGCGTGGTCGCGCTGGCCGGGCGGGTGCTGGACGCGACGGGCGTGATCGCGGTGCTGACCGATCCCGCCGCGTACGCCCTCGCCGCGGCCGGGGTGCTCGCGATGCTGTTCTACGCCTCGGCACTGCAGCGCGGCAGCGTCACGACGGCCACCGCGCTGATGGTGGTCGGCGAAACGGTGGTCCCGTCGCTGATCGGCGTGGTCCTGCTGGGCGATTCGACGCGGGCCGGGTTCGCGCCGGCGGCCGTGGCCGGGTTCGTGGTCGCGGTGGCGGCGGCGCTGGCCCTGGCCCGGTTCGGCGAGGTTGACAGTCCACAGCGGACACCGGTGCGGCGCTGATCACGCTACCGTTGGGGGCATGTCGGATTTCGAGCGCATCGCCGCCGAGAAGTACCTCCTGTTGACGACGTTCCGCAAGAACGGCACGCCCGTGCCGACGCCGGTGTGGGCCGCCGGGCACGACGGCGAGATCGTCGTGTGGAGCGACCGGACGGCGGGCAAGGTCAAGCGGATCCGCAACAACCCCGAGGTCACGCTGCAGGGCTGCGACTTCCGCGGCCGCGAGACCCACGGGCCGGTGGTGACCGGGCAGGCCCGGCTCCTGGACGACGCGGCGACCGAGCGGGCGCGCTCGGCGATCGCGCGCAAGTACGGGGTGGTGGGTCAGGTGACGATGTTCTTCAGCAGGCTGCGGGGCCGCCAGAAGACGATCGGCCTGGCGATCAAACTCGCGGGCTGACGGCGTCCAGGGCCTGCGGCAGCGTGAACGCGCCCGCGTAGAGGGCCTTGCCGATGATGGCGCCCTCGACGCCGTCCGCGGCGAGGCCGGCCAGCGCGCGCAGGTCGTCCAAACTGGACACCCCGCCGGAGGCGATCACCGGCGCGTCGGTGCGGGCGGCGACCTCGGCGAGCAGCTCCAGGTTCGGACCCTTGAGGGTGCCGTCCTTGCTGACGTCGGTGACCACGTAGCGCGAGGCGCCGTCGCGGTCCAGGCGCTCCAGGACCTCCCACAGGTCGCCGCCGTCGCTGGTCCAGCCGCGGCCCTTGAGCCGGTGGCCGTCCTCGGTGATGCGCACGTCGAGGCCGATCGCGACGCGGTCGCCGTAGGTGGCGACGACCTTCGCGGTCCACTCCGGATCTTCGAGCACGGCGGTACCCAGGTTCACCCGGCGGGCGCCGGTGGCGAGCGCGGCTTCCAGCGACGCGTCGTCGCGGATGCCGCCGGACAGCTCGACCTGCACGTCCAGCTCGCCGACCACGCGGGCGATCAGCTCCTTGTTGTCGCCCTTGCCGAACGCGGCGTCGAGGTCGACGAGGTGGATCCACTCCGCGCCGTCCCGCTGCCAGGCGAGCGCCGCGTCGAGCGGGCTGCCGTAGGAGGTTTCCGTGCCCGCCTCGCCCTGGACGAGACGCACGGCCTGGCCATCGGCCACATCGACGGCGGGAAGGAGGGTGAACGTCACGCGGCCACTATAAGGAGCAACGGCGCTCAGCTGCCCGGAGGGTGGGGCTGGTCAGAGGCTGCGCAGCCAGTTCTCCAGCAGGTGGGCGCCCGCGTCGCCGGACTTCTCCGGGTGGAACTGGGTCGCCCACAGCGGGCCGTTCTCCGCGGCCGCCACGAAGTCCTCGCCGTGGTGCGCCCACGTCACCTTGGGCTGCTGGCCGGGCAGGCCGGAGTCGAGCAGCCAGCTGCGGGCGGCGTAGGAGTGCACGAAGTAGAACCGGGCGTCCGCGTCGAGGCCGGCGAACAGCTGCGAGTCCTCCGGCGCGCGGACGGTGTTCCAACCCATGTGGGGGACGACGTCGGCGTGCAGGCGGTCGACCGTGCCGGGCCACTCGCCGGTGCCCTCGGTCTCCACACCGTGCTCGACGCCACGCTCGAACAGGATCTGCATGCCCACGCAGATGCCCAGGACGGGACGACCGCCGGCGAGACGGCTGCCGATGATCTTCTCCCCGCCCACCGAGAGCAGGCCCGCCATGCAGGCCGCGTAGGCGCCGACGCCGGGGACGACGAGGCCGTCGGCTTCCAGCGCCGCATGCGGGTCGGCGGTCACCTCGACCTCGGCGCCGACGCGGCGCACAGCGCGCTCAGCGGAGCGCAGGTTCCCCGATCCGTAGTCCAGAATCACGACGCGAGCCACCTGACCAGTCTAGAGGCTTCGCGTGGGTGGTTCCGCCGGGCGGCTCGGAGGCGTTTGATTGCGGCAGGCGGGGGAAGGCTGCGGGAGGGCGCCGCGGTAGGGAGTGACGATGTCGTCGCAGAGCGAAGCCCACGGGTCCGGTGAGCTGGCCAGGGAGCTGGCCAAGACGCTGGACGAGCTGGACAGCGGCCGGCTGGGCCCGGACGAGGTGCGCGAGCTGCTCGAAGGGCTGACCACGCTCGCCACGGCGGTGACGCGCGTGCTCGACGACCTGCGGGCGTGCCCGGTGCTGCGGGAGCGGGAGCACGAACTGGGGCTGCTCGCGTTCCAGACGATCCGCAGCAAGTTGGAACAGGCCGCCGCGGCGGCCGAAGACCTGCAGGTGAGCGCCGAGGCGCTGTGCCGGCTTTCCAGGTAGTCCTTGGACTTCAGGTCGCTCACGCCGGGTGGCTGGGACGTGTCGAACTCGTCCAGCCCGGCGCGGCGCCAGGTCGCCTCGTCG
>NZ_JBEXTX010000144.1:0-16672 GCF_040614175.1 Amycolatopsis sp. NPDC006131 | reverse complement strand
GGGGCGGCGGTTGGGGCGGGGCGGGGGGCGACCCGCCCCTCCGGGCGCTGGGGGGCCGCGGCGGACCGCCGGGGGGGGGCCGGGCTGGGCACCTCCCGCCGGCCGGGCCGGCCGGGCCGGGCCGGCCCGCCTCCGCCGGGCGGGTGCGGTGAATCAGCGGGGATAGCCGCCGCCGGGCTCAGCCGCGGGCGCCTCGGGCAGACCAGGCGCGCCTCAGGTGGTCCAGGCGCGCCTCAGGTGGTCCAAGCGCGCCTCGGGCAGGCCAGGCGGGCGTCAGGTGGACCAGCCCGTGCGCTCAGCCCATTCCTCGGCTCGTCGGAAGCCCTCGTTGACCCAGCTCTGCTTGGCCTCGGCGTAGGCGTCCACGCTCGCGTCGGTCGCGTGCGCCTCCGCCAGCGCTGCCTTCACCTCGGCGTACGCGTCGCGCTCGTCCGGGTTCGCCCGCAGCCACGCGGCGAACAACAGCGCCAGCCGCCAGGCCGGGGTCGCCGTGCTGCGCACGTGCACGTTGACCGGCCGCGCCGGGTCGGCGCCGTAGTGGAACCGCTTCTCCCAGCGCTCGCCGCCGCCCTGGGGGTCGTCCCACCACTCGCCCTCGGCGCGCAGGAAACCGGCGTCGGACAGGACGTCGGCGAACTCGTCGGCCTGCGCGAGCGTCGAGACGGTCACCTGCAGGTCCAGCACGTCCTTCGCGGGCAGCCCGGGCACCGACGTGGACCCGATGTGGTCCACCCGCAACGCGCGCCCCGCGGTCAGCAGCCGCAACCGGGCCAGCGCCCGGGCGGCCTGCGCCGGCCACGTCCCGTCGTAGGGCACCACCTTCGGCGGCATCGGCGGGCGCGGGCGGCGCAACCGGACGTTCTCCTCGAACGGCACCAGCCGCTCGCGCCACAACCGGTCCACCTCGGACAGCACGTCCTCCGCCGCGCCCGAGTTGTCCAGCCACACGTCGGCCACCGCGCGCCGCTGCTCGTCGCTGGCCTGCGCCTTGATCCGGGCGCGGGCGTCCGCCTCGGACATCCCGCGCAGCTCGGTCAGCCGCCGCACCCGCGTCTCCTCGGGGGCGTCCACGATCACCACGAGGTGGTAGTTCGGCGCGTACCCGCCCTCGACCAGCAGCGGCACGTCGTGCAGCACGATCCCGTCCGGCGGCACCTCGGCCATCCGCTCGGCGGTGCGGGCCCCGATCAGGGGGTGCAGGATCCCGTTCAGCCGACGGCGCGAGTCCTCGTCCGCGAACGCCTTCGCCGCCAGCGCGGGGCGGTTCAGCCGGCCGTCCGCGCCCAGGACGTCCGCGCCGAAGGCCTCCACGACCTTCGCCAGCCCCTCGGTGCCCGGTTCCACGACCTCGCGGGCGATCGCGTCGGCGTCCACGTGCACGGCGCCGTGCTCCACGAGTCGCGCCGCGACAGTCGACTTCCCCGCACCGATCCCACCGGACAACCCCACCCGCAGCATGGTTCGCATTAGACCAGACGCCACGATCGGGTGTTCTTTACTCCCTGATCGGTCTGTGACCGGAACGAGATCGGTGACACGCCGCCGCGCTACTACGCTTCGGGCCTCTCGTTGCGTACGGTGCGCGGCGGGAAAGGTCGCCCGCACGGAGGAACGATGACGCAGAGCAAGCACACCGGAAGGCACCGGCTCGGCACGCCGGGTCTGGTGCACTGCGTCATGCACCGCCCCGTGGCGCTGGCGCTGGAGGAGTACCGGCGCACCTGGCTGACCGCGCTGCTGATCCCCGCCAAGCACAGCCTCGCCGGCCTGAAGCGCCGGGCACGCGCCGCCGCGCTCGAGCGCGCCTGGGCGCCGGCCACCACCTGAGCACGGACACCACACAGCCCCCGCCCGGCCGGACGGGGGCTGCGGGTCGTGCCGGTCAGCCGGTGACGAGCGTGAGCCCGTAGGCGGACAGGATCTCGTTGACGGGCTGGAAGTAGGTCGTCCCGCCGCTGCTGCAGTTGCCGGACCCGCCGGAGGTCACGCCCTGCGCCTGGCTGCCGCTGACCCACGAGCCGCCCGAGTCGCCCGGCTCCGCGCACGCGGTGGTCCTGGTCAGGCCGGAGACGGAACCCTCGGCGTAGTTGACGGTCTGGTTGGTGGCCTGGATGGTGCCGCAGTGCCAGCCGGTGGTGGAACCGGAGCGGCACACCGACGAGCCGACCGGGGCCGCGGTGTGCCCGGTGACCGTCACGTTCCCGTTGCCGTAACCGTCCACGACGGGCGTGGGCGTCCAGGACGAGGTGGTGCGGACGTAGCTGTAGTCGTTGCCGGGGAACGAAGAACCCTGGAACGTGCCCATCGCCGAGCCGTCCGGCGCGCTCACCGAGTCGCCCGCGCTGCCGCAGTGGCCTGCCGACACGAACCCGCCCCGCACCGAGAAACCGATGGAGCAGCGGGCGGATCCGTTGATGTAGTAGGCGTCGCCGCCGACGATGTTCCCGGCGAACAGCCGCGGCACGTCGGTGGTCTCCTCGACCTGGACGGGACCGGCGGCGCGGGCCCGGTCGAGGAAGCCCTGCACCTCGGCGCCCTGCGCGCCGCGCACGACGGTCACCACCACGCGGTTGGCCCGCTCGTCGACGTACCAGCCGGTGATCTCGCGCGGGGCCGTGAGGGTGTCGAGGCTCGCCTTGGCCGCGTCCAGCGCCGACTCGGTGTGGGCGACCAGCGCGGTGTCGGCGCCGGTGGCCTCGACGGCCTCGGCGCGGGCGGCGTCTGTGATGCCGACGACCAGCTTGCCGGACGTGGCGTCGTACCAGGCGCCGCCGAACGCGGGACCGGCCGCGGCCTCGGCGGCGGGGGCGACGTTCGCGGCCGCGGCCTCCTGGGCGAGGCGGGCGCCGGCCTGCTCGGCGGTGAGCCCGAGGTCCCGCTGCACCGCGCCGAGGAGCGGCGAGGCGGGCGCGGCTCCGGCGGAGTTCACCGTGGCGGCGAGAACCGAGCCGACGGCCAGCGCGGTGAGGCCGATCGTCCGGACGAGGGGTGGTCGCTTCATGGGTGCCTTCCTTCGCTGCCGATGGGGACACGCGCAGTCTGCTGCGGGTCACGACAACTTCACACCCGCCGTAAGTAGGGTTGGAGAATGTCTCACCCGGCCGGCCCCGTCCGTCCGGACTATTCGGAGTAGCGCTCCGCGAGGTCGCGCAGCCCGCGCGCGGCGCGTTCCGCGTCCGCCGCGGCCACCGGCGCGCCCGGTGCCCGGCCGAGGAGTTCGACCTGGTCGGCGAGCCGCAGGTGCTCCCGCCGGGCGTGCTCGCGGCAGGCCAGGCAGGTGACGCTTTCCGGGCGTGTGGAGGTCATCGCGTAGGGCACGCGGGCACCGCACCCGGTGATGACCTCCACCGGCGCGTCCGCGACGAGGCCGAACGTCGACGCGACCAGGCCGCGGACCGCGGAACCGGCGTGCGCGACGCCCCGCTCGACGTGGATGTGCGGGTCGCCCGTCACCTCAGTTCACGCAGCCCGACAGATCCGTGCTGGCGGTTTCCGGCGCGACCGTGGACGGGGTGGTCGTGGTGGCGCCTGCCGTTTCCGCGGCCTGCTTCGCCGCGGTCGTCGGCGTCGTGGAGGTGCTGCCGTCCCGCGTGGCGGACGCCGGGCCGCCCAGCAGGGCGGTGATGAAGTCGCGCACCTGCACCGGGTCGACCTTCACCGCGTCGCCGTCGTAGGGGGTCTGCAGGCTCAGGCTCTGCACCGGGATGGTGGCGAACGTGATCGACCCCGAGGTCAGGTTGTGCATCTGCTCGGCGAAGGTCAGCACGTCCCAGCCCTGGTCGATGACCACCGACTGCTGCACCGCGCCGATCAGCCCGGACAGCTTGACCGGGTTGGTGAGCGTCCCGGCGCCGAGCACCACCTGGGCCATCCCGGACAGGAACGCCTGCTGGCGCGCGATGCGGTCCAGGTCGCCGCTGGGGAGCCCGTGCCGCTGCCGGACGAACGCCAGCGCCTGCGCCCCGGACAGGGTCTGCTCCCCCGCCGGGAAGTTCGCCCCCGAGTAGCTGTCGTGCACCGCCTGCTTCAGGCACACCGGCACGCCGCCGACGGCGTTGCTCAGCGTGTAGAACCCGGCCAGGTTGACCGCCGCGTAGTGGTTGATCGTCAGTCCGGTGAAGTCCTCGACCGTTTCGATCGCGGTCCTGGCCCCGGCCGCCGACGCCGCGCGCTCCAGCGCCGCTCCGGTCAGGCCCTGCTCGCGCAACGTGTCCAGCGCCGCCTGCTTGCCGTAGGTGTACGCGGAGTTGATCTTGTGCTTGCCGTAGCCGCCCGCGATCTGGACGTAGGAGTCGCGCGGGATCGAGATCGCCGACGCGGAACCGCCGCCCGCCGGGATGTGCACCACGATCATCGTGTCGGTGGTGTCGCCGCCGTCCGATGCGTCCCCGGCGTGCAGCTGGTCGAGCACCTCCTGCGGCAGCGGGTTGCCCTGCACGTCGGTGCGCGAGTCGAGGCCGACCAGCAGGATGTTCTGGTCCACCGACAGGCTCGCCCGCCCGGACGGGACCTGCGCGGACGGCGCGATCACGTCGGCGGTGGCCAGCCCGGTGTCCAGGCGGGACAGCTGAGTCCAGGCGAACCCGGTGCCGCCGAGCACGAGCAGCGACGCCAGCCCGACGGCCGTGTACGCGACCGGGCGCCAGCGGTGACCGCGCGCGGGCGCGGCAGTCACTCCCCGTTTGCGCAGCACCCCGGTTCCCCCTCGAAGATCACTCGATCCAGCTAACACCAGGATCCACGAGAAATCTGACAGTTTGCTGTGAAATCCGGGCCGCGGCCGGTGAACTTCTTGTCACGCGAAGAACCGCCCCGGGGAGCGGGGCGGTTCTCCGTGTTCGGTTGGAGTGAGCGCGGCGGGGTGCCGGAGTTCGCGGGCAGGCTGGGCACGACCCGCCGCGCTCGACCGGCCGGCACGCGAGGGGGAGGGCGGCGCCGGACGGCTGGACTTGTGGACCGGACCGGGGTCAGGAAGCCGCCGTCGAGGTGGTCCCGGCCGAGCGGGCGAGCGCCCAGGACGGTGGACCGCACTGCGGCCGCCACGTGCCCAGGTGCACCCACTGCCGTCCCCAGCTGTACCCGGCGAGCACCACCTGGCGGTGGCACCGCGAGCAGGGCTGCGGCGGCGAATCGACCTTCATGACCACCCCTCCGGTGTTCTCGGCTCCGGTCGCGAATACCAGAGTGCCTGGGCAGCGGGGCCGGGGAACCGGGAGTCCTACGCATCTGGGTACGTAGAACGGGCTACGTATCGTCCTTCGGTGCGGCGCGCTGCTCGGCCAGCCACGCGGCGATCTGCGCGCGCGAGGTGAAGCCGAGCTTGGTCAGGATGTTCTCCACGTGGGTCTCCGCGGTGCGCTGCGCGATGACCAGCCTGCCCGCGATCTGCTTGTTGCTCAGGCCGTCGGCGACCAGCTCGGCGATCTCGCGCTCGCGCCGGGTCAGCCCGCCCGGGCTGCTCTGCCTGCTCCGGCGCGGCGCGCGCGGCCCGCCCGGCTTCTCCGCCAGCGCGTACGCGATCGCCTCGTCGACGTCGAACCCCCTGGTCGCGGCGAACGCGCGGGTGTAGCCGTCGTCGCCGAGCGCCTCGCGGGCCCGCGCTTCGCACTCCTCGTCGAACTGCCGGTACGGACCGGTCTCGGCGACGCCGGCGCCGCTGATCCGCCACACCGCGCTGGACGCGCCGAGCAGCCCGGCCGCACGCTCGTGCTCCCCCGCCGCGCCCGCGCACCAGGCCAGCGCGGTCAGCGTGAAGGCAAGCTGGGTGCGGTCGGGCTGCCGCATCGCGATGGCCTCGAGCAGCAGGGCCGAGGCGCGGCGGTGGTCGCCCCGCCGCCAGGTGTTGATCGCCACCGCCCACAGCGCGTACGCCCGGGACCAGTCGGCCTGGTGTTCCTCGCACTGCGCGAGCGCCGCCTCGGCCACCGCGAGGCCCTCGGGGTCGTCGAGGAAGAACAGCGCCGCGGCCAGCAGGATCCGCGTGTTGCACGCCTGCATCTCGTCGCCGGTGCACAGGAACCCGTCCAGGGCCTGCTCCATCAGCTCGCGGCCGCGGTCGAGCCTGCCCAGGAACATCGAGCCCATGCCGGCGCACTGGGCCCAGCCGGCACGCAGGTTGTCGTCGTCCAGCGCCTCGGCCAGCTCACGCAGCTCGGCGAGCATCGCGCGGGCCGGTTCCTCGTCGCCGATCTGCGCCGCCACGAACGCGGCGCCCTGCAGGGCACGGGCGTGGGCCGGGGTGTCGCGGGCGACCTCCTGGGCCAGCGACGCCCGCAGCCAGCGGTAGCCCTCGCGGACGTAGCCGCCGGCGAACCAGTAGTCCCACAGCGGCCCGGTGATCTCGGCCGCGCGGCAGGCCCCCTCCGGGCCGACGGCGAGGCAGTGCTCCAGCGCGACGCGGATGTTGGGCTGCTCGCGCCGCATCCGGCCGACCCAGTCCAGCTGGTGCGGGCCGAAGCTCTCCGCGCGGTAGCGGCGGGCGAGGCGGGCGCAGTGCTCGACCTGGCGGCCCCGCACGGCGTTCGAGCGGCCGGAGCGCACGAGCTGGACGTGCCCGTACTCGCGGACGGTCTCCAGCATCCCGTACCACGCCGCCCGCCCGAAGGTGCCGTCCCGGCGGACCAGGATGGACTTGTCCACCATGGCGGCGATCAGGTCGAGCACCTCGTCCTGGCCGATCCCGACCGCGGCGCACACCGCCTCGGCGGCCTCCAGGTCGAACCCGCCGGCGAACACCGACACCGCCGACCACACGGCCTGCTCGGCGCGGCTGCACAGGTCGTAGCTCCACGCGATCGCCGCCTCCAGCGTCTGCTGGCGGTCCGGCGCGGTGCGGCTGCCGTCGGTGAGCAGCCGGAACCGGTCGTCCAGGCGCTGCAGCAGCTGGTCGACCGAGAGCACGCGCAGCCGGACCGCGGCCAGTTCCAGCGCGAGCGGGATGCCGTCCAGGCGGCGGCAGATGCGGACGACGGTGTCGCGGTTGGACGCGTCGACGGTGAACCCGGGCACCACCGCGGCGGCCCGCTCGGCGAACAACGTCACCGCCTCGACCGCGGGCTCCCCTTCCGAGGGCACCGGCAGCGGCGGCACGACGAGGACCTGTTCGCCGTCGGCGCGCAGCAGCTGGCGGCTGGTGGCCAGCACCCGCACCGACGAGGTGGCCGACAGCAGCTTGGCGACCAGCACCGCGCACGCGTCCAGCACGTGCTCGCAGTTGTCCAGCACCAGCAGCACGCGCTGGTCCTCGAGGTACTCGGCGAGCCCGCCCACCTGGGCGCCGGCCTCGTCGGTCAGGCCGAGCGTGGTGGCGATCGTGTGGGCCAGCAGGGCGGGATCACGCAGCTCGGCCAGCGGCACGAACCACACGCCGTCGGGGAAGGCCCGGCGCACGTCGGCGGCCGCGCGCAGGGCCAGCCGGGTCTTGCCGACGCCGCCGACCCCGGTCAGCGTGACCAGCCTGGCCGAAGCCAGGAGGCGGCGGGTTTCGGCGAGCTCGCGGCGCCGCCCGACGAAGCTGGTGAGCTCGCTGGGCAGGTTGCCGGCGCCGCGCGAGACGTCGGGCATGCCACGATTCTAGGCCGGGTCCGCTGCTGATCAGGCGGTTCGACGACGGCTCTGCCGCCGCAGCAGGGCCACCAGGTGCGCGTTGACCAGCTCCGGGTGCTCCAGCGGGAAGGCGTGCCCGGCGTCCGGCAGGACCACCAGATCCGCGCCGGGCACCGCGCGTGCGATCGCTTCGCTGTTCTCCGGCGGCGTGACCACGTCGTGCGAGCCGGCCAGGACGAGGCAGTCGACCCGGTTCAGCGCGGCCAGCGCGGCGGTCTTGTCGTGCACCCGGAACTGCGGGAAGAAGTCGGCCAGCACGTCCAGCGGCGTCTGCCCGATCTGCTCGACCAGGAACTCGGCGACGTGCGGCGGGACGTCGGAGGCGAACGCGTGCCGGGGCACGACCGCGCCGGTCAGCTCGCGCACCGGGCCGGCCAGGACGCTGGCCCGCTGCAGCAGCGCCAGCGCCCACGGGGTGACCCAGTGCAGCGCGCGCATGCCGTGGCGGGGCAGGCCGAGATCGCCGAACACCGGCTCCGGGCTGGTGGCGAGCAGCGCGGCGGCGGCGACGCGGGTGCCGAACAGCTCCGGCTCCTGCTCGGCCAGCGCCATGATCGTCATGCCGCCCATCGAGTGCCCGGCGAGGACCACCGGCCCGGAGGGCGTGGTCTGGTCGAGCACCGCGCGCAGGTCGCGGCCGAGCTGGTCGACGGTCGCGTGCGCGGCCGCGCCGCGCTGGGAGCGGCCGTGCCCGCGCTGGTCCCAGGTCACGACGCGGGCGTGGCGGGCGAGCTCGGGGATCTGGAAGCACCAGCTGGCGCCGGACAGGGCGTAGCCGTGGCACAGCACGACGGTCACCGGCGCGTTCGGGTCGCCGAAGACCTCGGCGTGCAGCTCGACGCCGTCGTCGGCGGTGACGGTCCGGGACCGGCCGCGGCCGCTGGTGACCGGGGTGGCCGGCCCGGTGCGGGATGCCGGGCCGATCAGGCCGCCGGTCGCGGCGCGCAGCGCGGTCCTGGTCAGCACGAGCCCGGCCGCCAGGCCCAGCTCCACCGCCTTGACCGCTCGCATCGTCACTCCTCCGGGTGCGCAAACCACGACAGAGTGACCCTCCCTGGTCGCGCCCAAACCCGGGCACCGGGAAAGTACGTATTCCGGTACGGAGTCCTCAGCAGCCGGAATAGCGGTGGGCGGGCAGGCCCCGCACGCCGGGCCGGAGGCGGAACAGGGCCCCGGCTTCGGGCTGCGTGCCCTCCTCGACGCCCTGTCGCGACGTGGTGACGTACAGCTCGGCCAGGTCCGGCCCGCCGAAGGCGCAGGCGGTGACCTGCGTGACCGGGAACTCGGCGCGCGCGACCTGCTCGCCGGCCGGCGTGTAGCAGTGCACGGCGCCGCCGCCCCACAGCGCGACCCAGATGTTGCCCTCCGCGTCGACGGTGAGGCCGTCCGGCGAGCCGATCCCCTCCGGGATCGTCACCACGGGGCGGCGGTGGGTGAGCCCGGCCGCGGCGGTGTAGTCGAAGGCGTCGATCCGGCCGGTGGGCGTGTCGACGTAGTAGGCCGTGCCGCCGTCCGGGCTCCAGGCGAGGCCGTTGGAGATCGTGACGCCGGTGAGCACCGTGGTGACGGCGCCGTCCGGGTCGAGCCGGTACAGGGCGCCCGCGCCCGGGGTCTCGTCGTAGGCCATCGAGCCGCAGTAGAACCGGCCGTCCGGATCGCACCCGCCGTCGTTCATCCGCACCCCGGCGCCGGTCCACACCTCCCCCAGCGGCCGCACCTCGGTGAGCGCGGCGTCGGCGAGGGCGAACCCGCGCTCCAGCGCCAGCACGACCCCGCCGGCGGCGCCCGGCCGCAGCGCCGCCGCGACCGAGCCGACGTGGTGGCGGCGGACCTCGTCGCCGTCGAGTTCGAGCACGTCCCCGGCGAGCATGTCCACCCAGCGCACGCCCGGCCACTCCGGCGCCCACACCGGACCTTCACCGTGCGCGGCAACCGGTTCCGTCACCTGGTCCACTGTGGACACCACGTCAGTCCCCCTCGGTCGTCATCCGCCGCACCGCGTCGGTGGTGGTCTCGATCAGCTTCCGCATCGCCCGCGCGGCCGCGGCCGGGCGGCGGGCGCGGACCGCCACGAGCACCGCCTGGTGCAGCGGCAGCGTCGCGGCCACCCCGCCGGGCGCGTGCGAGCTGGCCGCCAGGCCGTGGTGCAGGCTCGCCTCCAGCAGCCGGCCCAGCTGCTCGACGAGCTGGTTGCCGCTCGCGCGCAGCAGGGTCAGGTGGAAGGCCAGATCGGCCTCGACGAACGCGGCCGAGTCGGCGTCGACCCGGCCCGCCTCCTCCGCCATCCGGGCGCAAGCGCTTTCCAGCACGGCGAGCTGCTCGTCCGTCGCGCGCTCGGCGGCCAGCTGCGCGGCGCCGGGCTCGACCATCAGCCGCAGCTCGAGCAGGTCGCGCAGGAAGGCCGCGTCGGAGAGCTGGCCGTGCCAGCTGATCACCTCGCGGTCCATCAGGTTCCACTGCTCGCGCGGCAGCACCCGGGTGCCGAGGCGGGGCCGCGGCTCGACCAGCCCCTTGGCGGCCAGCGCCTTGACCGCCTCGCGCACGCCGCCGCGGCTGACGTTCAGCTGGGCCGCCAGGTCGGCCTCGTTGGGCAGCTGGCTACCGTGGGCGAGCTCGCCGGACACGATGCGCCGCCCCAGCCACTCCACGACCTGGCCGTGGAGGGTGCGGTGCCGCCCGAGCGGCCCGCTCTGACTCCTGCTCACGGAGTAATCCTCAAATCATTGATCCATAAAGTCAATGTGCCCATCACACGACAGGGGTTGACTGTATCGACGAATCATCCAATCATTCATGCAGGTTCTTGGTTCGATATCCCAGCTCCCCGACGACGTGGATGGGTGGTCCCCCATGACCGACGACCAGATCAGCCTCACCTCCCGGCGGAGCGCCCTGAAGTACCTGGGGGCTGGCGGCGGAGCCGTGGCCGCCTCGGCCCTGCTGGCCGCCTGCCAAGGCGTTCGCGACAGCCCGGAATCGGGCGGTGGCGGCGCGTTCCCGGACACTCCGGACTGGCGCTTCGTCTTCGTCAACCATGTCACGACCAACTCGTTCTTCGTGCCGACCCGGACCGGGATGGCCGACGCGGCCCGGCTGGTCGGCATTCCCGAGCCACAGTGGACCGGCTCCGCCGACGGCAACGTGTCCGAGATGGCCAACGCGTTCTCCACGGCGATCAACGGCGGGGTCGACGGCATCGCGATCGCGCTGACCGACGACAACGCGTTCGTCGAGCCCACCAAGCGCGCCTTCGAGCGCGGCATCCCGGTGATCGCCTACAACGCGACCGCCGCGGGAAACCACCCGCTGACCTACGTCGGGCAGGACCTCTACCAGTCCGGTTTCCTGATGGGACAACGGATCGCGCGGGACATCACGTCCGGGCTGATCCTGGTCGGCATCTCCCAGCCCGGCGGCAACAACGTGCAGCCGCGGCTGGACGGCATCACCGACGCGCTGCGGCAGGCCGCCCCGGGCGTGACCGTGCTGCCGATCAACACCGGCGCGGAGCAGGCCGCCGAGCTCAACGCCATCACCGCCGCCTACGACGGGCACCGGGACGCGAAGGGCGTGTACGCGGTCGACGCGGGCAGCACGGCTTCGATCGCGCAGCTGTTCACCAGCCGCGGCCTGCAGGGGCAGGTGCGGGCCGGCGGGTACGACACGCTGACCGACACCCTGCGGGGCGTCCAGTCCGGCGCGCTGGACTTCACCATCGACCAGTCGGCGTACCTGCAGGGCTTCCTGTCCGTGCTCTACCTCTACCTCTACCGCGTGTCGGGCACGCTGGTCACGCCACCGTTCACCGACACCGGGCTCACGTTCGTCACCAGGGACAACGTCGGGCCGTACCTGACCGCGGACAGCAAGTTCGAGGGCGGCGCCAAGGCCGATCTGGTGCCGATGCCGTCCTCCATCCCGCTGCCGCCCGCGACCGGGCAGGCGCGATGACGAAAGCGCTTCCCGACCAGCGCCCGGCCGCGGCCCGCGCGCGTGGCGGCGCCGGGTTCCTGCCCGGCCTGATCCGGGTCAAGGAGCTGAGCATCCTGCTGGTGACGATCGCCGCGGCGATCTACTTCGCCCTCACCAGCGGGCCCGGGTTCACCACGACGGACAACTACCACACCATCGCCCAGTACGTGGCGCCGTGGGCGATCGTCGCTGCGGGCGAGGTGATGGTGCTGATCTGCGGGCAGATCGACCTCTCCGCCGGGTTCGTGTTCACGCTGTCGCCGTTCGTGCTGGTGCTGTTCCACAACAACGGTTTCCCGCTGCTGCTCGCCGTCATCGGGGCGATCGTGGTCAGCGGCGCCATCGGGATGGTGAACGGGCTGATCCACACGGTGTTCGGCCTGTCCTCGTTCATCACCACCCTCGGCATGGCGTTCCTGTTGTGGGGCCTGTCGCTGGTCATCTCCGGCGGCTCCCCGGTGAGCGCGCCCGCGGACGGCTGGGTGATGGACGTCTTCGGCGCGTGGGGCTGGTCGGAGTTCGTGTGGGCGGTGGTGGTCGTGGTGGTCATGCAGGTGGTGCTGTCCACGACCCGGTTCGGCATCGCCACGCAGGCCACCGGCGGCAACCCGGTCGGGGCGGCCGAGGCCGGCATCCGCACGAACCGGATCAAGGTGGTCAACTTCGCGATCGTCGGCGCGCTGGCCGGGCTGGCCGGGATCCTGCAGGGCACCCGGGTGGGCTCCTACGACCCGACCAACGGCGGGTTCAACGTGATGTTCTACGCCGTGGCGGCGGCGGTGATCGGCGGGACCGCGCTGCTCGGCGGGTCCGGCACGGTGGTCGGGGCGTTCCTCGGCGCGCTGCTGCTCGGGCTCGTCTACGACGGGTTCAACCTGACCGGCATCAGCGCCAACGCGTTCTACCTGGTGCTCGGGGTCGCGATCCTGGTCGCGGCGCTGCTCAACGTGTACGTGTCGGTGATGCGCAAACGGCTCGGATCGAGGGGGCGGCCGTGACCGAGGTGATTCGCGCCGAGCACATCGGCAAGCGGTTCGGGCCGGTGCGGGCGCTGTCGGACGTCAGCCTGCACGTGTCGGCGGGCGAGGTCCTGGGCCTGATCGGCGACAACGGCGCGGGCAAGTCCACGTTGATCAAGATCCTCACCGGCTTCCACCAGCCGGACAGCGGGCGGCTGCTGTTCGAGGGACAGCCGGTGCAGCTGAAGTCGGTGACGCACGCCCGATCGCTGGGGATCGAGACGGTCTTCCAGGACCTGGCGATGGTGAACGACCTGCCGGTGTACCTGAACCTGCACCTCAACAAGGAACTGGTGCACCGGCCGCTGCCGTTCCTGAAGCGGCGGGAGATGAAACGGCGCGCGCGGGAGGCGCTCGACGAGATCGGCATCAGCATCCCGTCGGTGACCGCCGAGGTCGGTCAGCTCTCCGGCGGGCAGCGGCAGGCGATCGCGGTCGCCCGCTCGGTGTTCACCCGCAACACCAAGCTGCTGCTGCTCGACGAGCCGCTCGCCGCGATGGGCGCCAAGGAGGGCGGGCTGATCCTGCGGCTGCTCGCCCAGCTCAAACAACGCGGCGACCTCGCGATCATCCTGATCGCACACAACTACAGCCAGGTCGTGGACGTGTGCGACCGGGTCAACCTGCTCCAGCACGGCGAGATCACGTTCGACAAACCGTCCCGGGACACCTCGGTGGCCGAGCTGCTCGAGCTCGTGCACGCCGAGTACCGGCTCCAGCAGTGACCGAGGAGTGCCCTCATGCGAAGACTCGTTCCGATCGCGTGCGCCACCATCCTTTCCGCGGCGGTAGGGTTGCCCGCCGTGACCTCCTCCGCCGCCCCGCGGCCCACGGCTCCGGCGATCTCGAAGGAAGCGTTCGGCAGCGTCGGCGGCCAGTCCGTCGAGCGGTACACGCTGACCAGCGGCAACGGGATGCGGGTGCGGATCCTGACCTACGGCGGCACCATCCAGACGCTGGAGGCGCCCGACAAGCGCGGGCGCCCCGCGAACATCGTGCTCGGGTTCCCCACCCTGGCCGACTACGTGGCGAAGAACAGCCCGGCCGAAGGCGGCGGACCGTACTTCGGCTCGCTGATCGGCCGCTACGCCAACCGGATCGCCGGCGGCCGGTTCACCCTGGACGGGGTCGAGTACCAGGTGCCGGTCAACAACAACGGCAACAGCCTGCACGGCGGCACCGCCGGGTTCGACGACAAGGTGTGGTCCGCCACCGAGGTGCGTGAGCCGGGCAAGGCCGGGCTGCGGCTGAGCCTGGTCAGCCCCGACGGCGACCAGGGCTACCCCGGCACGCTGACCACGACCGTGACGTACACAGTGGACAGCCGCAACCGGCTCACCGTCGACTACCGCGCCACCACCGACAAGCCGACCGTGGTGAACCTGACCAACCACACGTACTGGAACCTGGCGGGCGAGTCCTCCGGCGACATCTACGACCAGACCCTGCGCATCGACGCCGACCGCTACACCCCCACCGACGCGACCCAGATCCCGACAGGTGAGCTGGCCCCGGTGGCAGGCACCCCGTTCGACTTCCGCCGCCCGGTGCCGATCGGCGCGCGCATCGCGGAGAACGACCCGCAGTTGCTGATCGGCCAGGGCTACGACCACAACTGGGCGCTGAACTCCTCCGGCCGTCTGGCGCCGGCGGCCCGTGCCGCGGACCCGGCGAGCGGCCGCGTCCTCACCGTCTACACCACCGAGCCGGGAATCCAGTTCTACTCGGGCAACTTCCTGACCGGCACGCTCGTCGGCACCGGCGGGAAGGCCTACCGGCAGAGCTACGGCTTCGCGCTGGAGACGCAGCACTTCCCGGATTCGCCCAACCAGCCCGGGTTCCCCAGCACCGTGCTGCGGCCCGGAGAGGTGTACCACACCACGACCGTCTTCGCCCTGAGCACCGAGTGAGCCGGATAGGCTCCGGGGCATGGACGCCCGCGAATTCGCCGAAAACTGGGTCAAGGCCTGGAACGCACACGACCTCGACGCGCTGCTGGCGCACTTCACCGAGGACGTGGTGTTCACCTCACCGGTCGCGGCGCAGCTCACCGGAACCGCGGTGATCCGCGGCAAGGACGCCCTGCGCGCCTACTGGAGCGAAGGCCTGCGCCGCATCCCGGACCTGCGCTTCGAGGTGGTCGGCGTGTACTCCGGTGTGGACACCGTGGTCATCAACTACCGCAACCAGAAGGGCGGGCTCGTCAGCGAGGTGCTGCACTTCGACGGCCCCCTCGTCCGCGAGGGCCACGGCACCTACCTCGGCGACGACACCAACCCCGCCGGCGCGAAGGACTGAAGAAAGTGTTCGTCGACGGCCTGCGTGGCGGTGCGGGTAGCGGAACCTGAGGCGGTGCAAGCTGCTCAGGTGGCAAGGCGGCTCCGCCGCTCAAGACGACCTATGCGCGCACGGCGACCACCGCGAGCGTGGTGAACGTCTTCGTGAAGGAGCCGCCCAGGTCGTCGATCGCCGCGCCGACCGCGGTCAGGATCTCCCGCTGCGCCGCGGCGGGCAGGCGGGTCAGGCCGCCGGTCGTGGGGAGCAGGTCCAGCCACTCCGCGCGGGTGTAGGTGCGTTCCCAGTCGAACCGCAGGTGCTCCGGTTCGGCGAACGCCCCGGTCTTCCGGAACGTCCCGGCGAACCGCTCGAACCCGGCGCGGTACGCCGCCACCGCGTCGCCGGCAGGTTGCCCGGCGAACGGCGAGTCGGGCACCACCCGCCGGAACACCTCGGCGAACGCCTCCGCCACCGCGGGCGGCGGTTCGAAGACGTGCGCGAACACCGCCAGCGGCCCGCCCGGCCGCAGCACCGCCGCCGCCTTCGCCGCGCCCGCATCCGGCGCCACCCAGTGCCACGCCTGCCCCGCCACCACGGCGTCGAACTCGCGGCCCGCCGGGTCCCAGTCCTCGAAGGTAGCGACCTCGACCTCGATCCCGCCGCGGCGCGCGAACTCCGCCATCCGCGGATCCGGGTCGACCCCGAGCACGCGGCAGCCCGCCGCCCGGAACTGCCGGGCCTCGATGCCGGTGCCGCAGCCGACATCCAGGACCACCGGCCCTGGGCTCGCCGCGACGACGCGCTCGATCAGCGCGTCCGGGTAGGGCGGCCGGGCGCGGTCGTAGCGGCCGGCGTCGATCCCGAACGACTCGGCCATCTCCCTGGCCTGATGCGAAGTGGGCATGCGCCCACCTTAGTGGGCAAGCGCCCACAAGGGCAAGGAGGACAATGGCCGCATGCCAACCGGGGTGCACATCCGCGACGCGCGCCAGCAGTTGTTCGACGCCGCCGAGCGCGTTCTGCTCCGCGACGGCGCGGCCGCGCTGACCAGCCGCGCCGTCACCGCCGAAGCGGGCGTCGCCAAGGGCGTGCTGCACCGGCACTTCGCCGACTTCGACGCCTTCCTCGCCGAGCTCGTCCAGGACCGCGTCCGGCGCATCGGCGACCAGAGCGCGATGCTGCGCGCGTCGGCGGGCACCGGCACCGTCACGGGCAACCTCACCGCGGCCCTGACCGAGCTGTTCGACCCGGTCGCCGTCGGCATCGTCGGTCTGGTGGTCTTCCGCGACGAGCTGCGGGCCCGGCTCGGGCGCGGCATCCCGGTCCTCGCCGACGCGGCGGCCATGCTCGCCGGTTACCTGACCGAGGAACGCGCCCAGGGCCGCATCGCCGCCGACGCCGACGTCGACTCGCTCGCGCTCGCCCTGATCGGCGCCGGCCACCTGCTCTTCGCCGACCGCGCGAACCGCCCCGCGGCCGGCGAGGTCGGCCGGGTCGTGGAGACCGTCGTCGCGGACGTCCTGCAGCGCCGCCTGCTCTGACTCACCGGCTCAGCCGCCGCACGGCGATGCTCGCGCCGAGGACGAGCACCAGCACGGTGAAGGACCACCCGCGCTTCTCCTCGGTCCGCTCCTGTGTGGACACCTGCTCGACCGGTTTCTTCGTGGTCACCGGACGGCGCTTCGTGGTGGACAGTGGCGGCGGGACCGCCGGCGGCGCCGGGCGCCCACGATTCCGCTGGTGGTCGCCGACGACATTCGCTACCTGCGGCTGGGGATCGTCGCCGCGTTGTGGGCGGC
>NZ_JBEXTX010000143.1:0-16986 GCF_040614175.1 Amycolatopsis sp. NPDC006131 | reverse complement strand
CCACCCGCTACGACAAGTTGGCCACGCTCTACCGCGCCGCCATCCTCATCCACGACGTCATCACCTGGACAAAGACATTGTCAGACACGGCCTAGCCGCGAAGGGCGCGGACGTCCCAGACCCACACGCCGTCCACGTAGACGGCCTGGCCGCCGAGCAGCTGGTCCACCGTCTGGTGCAGCGCGTTGCCGTTGGTCACAGGCGCGAGCACGACCGCGTCGGCCTTCCAGTACTTCAGGTCCTCGACCGCCTGGGCGCGCTGCTGGACGGTCACGTTCGGCACCTCGCCGCTGTCCCGCACCTCGGCCAGCAGGTCGGCCGTCGGGCGGTTCACCGCGCCGTACCGACCGCGCTTGTCGTCCGGGCCGCTCGGGCCGACGAAGTACCCGTCGGCGAGCGGGAAGCCCAGGTCGGCCTCCACCTGCCAGTGCAGCGCCCGCGCGTCGCCGCCGTTGGGCAGCGGCACGACGACCACCGAGCCGGACCCGACGTACTGGCGCCACGCCCCGTCGGCGAAGAAGGCCGGGGTCTCGGGGCGGATGTAGGTCTTGTAGGGTGTCGGCGCGATCGGCAGCAGCACCGCGGCCAGCGCGCCCAGCCACAGGAACCGCACCGGCAGGTTCCGGTCGCGGAAGCCCGGCGCCGCCTCGAACACGCGGTCCGTGGCGATCGCGAGCAGCGCCGCGACGGCCGGGATGCAGCCGATCGCCAGCCGCGATTCGAGCAGCGAGTCGAACAGCGGCAGCTCGGCCAGCAGCCGCCACGGGCCGGGGATCCCGGTCTCCTCGTGGTTGACGATCATCTCGACGCCCAGCGACAGCCACGCCATCAGGAACATCGAGATCGCGATGGCGCGGGCCACGACGTCGCGCCACAGCCACACGGTCAGCACGACCATCAGGATGATCAGCGGCCAGCCGAAGAACGCGTTCTCCTCGGTGCGGTTCATCGACACGTCGGCGGCGGCCTCGGGGGTGCCCGCGATCGACTCGGTGGCGAACCGGGTGAACGCCGCGGTGTCGTTGCCGACCGGGCCGTGCTCCAGGGTGCGGTAGCTCTGCGGGCCGAAGAACTGCCACCACAGCGGGAAGATCGCGATGGCGATGGCGACGACCGCGGCGACGGTCAGGCCGCCCGCCATCGGCTTGACCATCCGCAGCGCCTCGCGCGGCCGCGACACCGCGTAGCCCGCGGCGAACAACACGAACGCCATCATCATGATCAGCAGCGGTTCCTCGCCCAGGAACACCTGGTAGGCCAGCATCAGGCCGAGGATGATGCCGTCGCGCACGGGCCGGTGCCCCTGCGCGAGCCGGATCAGCCGCATCACGATGAACGGGATCAGGAACAGCACCACGAAGTTCGGGTGCGCGTTGCCGTGCGAGATCATCGCCGGCGCGAAGCCGCAGAACGCGCCGCCGATCGCGGCGGCCGTGCGCGAGGTGACCAGGTGCCGCGAGAACACCCAGTACCAGGCGATCGAGGTGCCTGCCAGGCCGCCGGTGAGCGCGATCGCCCAGGTCACGGTGGGGCCGAACAGCTGCGTGATCGGCGACAGCGGGATGCCGAGCCCGAACATGGCCGTGTTGGCCATGAGGTTCACGCCGTCCGGGTAGTTCTGCAGGGTGGTGCCGAGCGGGTTCTCCCAGTTGAACACCGCGTGGGCGGTGACCGCGAAGAACCACTCCCACATGTTCTGGTCCTGGCCGCTGTTGTACATGTAGCCGCCGCTGCCCAGGTTGACCCACAACCCGGCGTAGAGGATGAACGCGGCGACGACGTAGATGCCGATGACCAGTGCGTCGGCGCGGCCGAACCGGCGCCGTTCCTCTCCGACCTCGGGCACGGTCTCGGGCGCCTGCAGCAAAGCGGTCACTCTTTCACCCTCAGGGCTCGACTACGCGGGCGAAAAAGTAGACCACACCCGTCCGGGCGTGCCGCACGAGGAGCAGGAAAGGCCGGTCGACGCGCACCTCGACCGGGTCGGCTGGAGTGACCATGGACATGGTGCGGATCATGACCGCGGTGGCCGCCGCGCCTTCGATGCCCTGCTCGTCGAGCTTGAGGACCGCCTGGTGCTGGACGGCCGAGACGAACGCGCGCGGGTCCGGGGTGAGGCGGCCGAGCGGGGCTTCGCCGGGCTCGAACAGGGTGCGCACGCCGAGGTGCTTGAGCGCGCCGGTGAGGTCGGCGGGGCGGTCGAGGTCGATCTTCGGCAGGCGCAGGTCGACCTGGACTTGCTTGGGGGCGGCGAGCAGGGTGGCCAGCCGGGTGTCGTCGAGGTCCGGCTCCTGGGCGGCGAGGTCGCCGTCTGGCAGCAGGACGGTCGCGGTGACGCCGGCGCCGGGCAGCTCGACGACCTGCCAGCCGTCCTGGCGCGCGTAGCCGAGGCGTTCGGTCTGGCGCATCATCCGGACGCGACGCGGGCCGCCGGGGCTGTGGAACTGCTCGTCGCGGGTGGTGGCCTCGCGGAACGGGTGCTGCCAGGCGGCCTTGAGGTAGAGGGCGTTGACGAGGCTGGCGACGGTGTCCGCGCCGACCGAGTCCGGGGGCAGCAGTTCGGGGATGAGGTCGCGGGTGGTCTCGGCGACGTCGGCGTTGATGGCGCGGCGGGCGCCGTCGGGGTCGGTGACGAACGGGGCGGTCTTCGCGCTCGCGCCCGGCCAGCCCGCGAGGTCGGCGAGGAAGGTGTCGCGGACCGGCAGCTGGTCCCAGGCCCAGAGCGTGTTGGCGACGGCGAGGACCGGGTCCTCCTGGCGGGTGGTGTTGTCGAGCGTGGCGGCGGCGCGGAGGAGGTCGGCCTGCTTGGCGACGTCCGGGTCGCCCCCGGTGAGCAGGTGGAGCAGCTCCTCGGCGGCGGGGCCGTCCGCCGCCTGGCTCGCGAGGCCGAGCGCACTGGCGATGGAGTACGGCGAGACCACCGAGTCGCCACTGGCGCCGGCGACGACCCGGTGAACCGCGAGGCTGAAGCGCAGATGGTCACGTTCGGGCGTGGTCACGACCCCGACGCTACCGGACCGGAGCGCGGCGCCGGGGGCTCTGCTGGGGCGGGTGCGGGGCGCTGGGCCGGGGAGGCGCAGGTGGGTGACAACTCATCCGCACTGCCACGTGAACGACGCCGCGTCGAACCGCCCGGCGGCGAGGTCCGCGGGACGGATCAGCCAGTGCAGCCGGCCCGCGTCGCCCCACATCATGCCGGTCTCGTCGTCGGAGTCGATCTGGGCGAGCGCGACCCAGCGGCGGGCCTCCTCCTGCACCGCCGACCACGCCTGCTCGTCGCGCACGACGTCGGCGCGCAAGTGCGCCGCGGCGACGTCGAGTTCGACGGCGTCCTGGATCGGGAACGCGTAGCCGCCGATCTGGTGCGCCGGGCTCGGCACGGTCGCGGCCAGGGCGGTCATGAAGGTGTCGCCGTTGGCGTGGTCGTCGAAGAAGGAACCAGTCCCGCTTGCCGAAGTCCCGGCTCGAAGGAGCCGACGTGCTGACGAAACAGAAGAAGGGGCGAAGTGGCAGAACAACAGCGGCTCGGCGGCTGTCCCACCGCGCCGACCACTTCGAGTGGCCGGCGTGGGCCGGCGAAGGCTCGTTGAGCTTCGTCGCGTCCGTCGACTGCGCGAAACTGCTCTACGAGCCGATCGACCTCGCCTTCCCCGCAGACGGCAGGGCGGACCACCTGGTCACCCTGCTGTGCCGGGCGGAGGCGTACGGCAGGCCGGATCAACGAGGTCCAGCGTTCGGCGATGGGTGGCGGCAGTGTCCGGCGCGCGACGGCGCGCAGTCGCGCCTCGTGGGTGGGCATCAGTGGCGTCCGGTGTGCCAGCGGTGCCAGGCGTGCGCCTGCGCGTCCGTCAGGGAGGCGACCTGGTCGATGACCACGCGGAGTCTCGCGGGGTCGTCCGGCGCCGCGTACCACGCCGGGTGGAACGCGGTCTCCAGGGGCTCCGGCGCGCGCTCGGCCAGGACCGTCACCAGCTCGGCCAGCAGTTCGCGCTGGCCGGCCTGCATGGCGAGCCGCCGGGGGTCGCTCATCACGTAGCGCAGCGCGAGCGCCTTCAGCAGCGCCACCTCGGCCGCCACGCGTTCCGGCATCACCAGGCTCGCGGCGTAGCGGGTGAGGGGGCCGTCGCCGTATTCGGCGCGCGTCCCGGTGACCGCGGCGGACGCGAACCGGCCGACCAGCTCGCTCGTCATCCGCTTCAGCGCGATCTGCCCGTGCGGCGTCGAGTCGAGCCCGGGGCGCGCCAGCTCCGCCACCACGGGCAGGTCCAGCAGGTCCCGCGCCGCGCCCTCCAGCGCGGACACGGACAGCCGCGAGAAGTGCTTGGCCGCCAGCTCGGCCACGGCTGCCCGCTCCCCCGGGTCGGCCAGCACCGACAGCGACAACCGTCCCGACAGCACGCCGTCCTCGACGTCGTGCACCGAGTACGCCACGTCGTCGGCCCAGTCCATGATCTGCGCCTCCAGGCAGGTGCGGCCCTCCGGCGCGCCTGCCCGCATCCAGTCGAACACCTCCCGGTCGTCGGCGTACACCCCGAACTTCGCCGTGCCCGCACGCCGCGGCCACGGGTACTTCGTCGACGCGTCCAGACACGCACGCGTCAGGTTCAGCCCGGCCGAGTCGACCTTCGGCTCCAGCCGGGTGAGGATGCGCAGCGTCTGCGCGTTGGCCTCGAAGCCGCCGCACGACTGTGCCACCTCGTCGAGCGCCCGTTCGCCGTTGTGCCCGAACGGCGGGTGCCCGATGTCGTGCGCCAGCCCCGCCGTGTCCACCAGGTCCGGATCGGCCCCCAGCTCCTCGGCGATGCCGCGCCCGATCTGCGCGACCTCCAGCGAGTGCGTCAACCGCGTGCGGGGCACACCGCTGACCTCGGCGCCCTCCCCCGGCCCGACCACCTGGGTCTTGCCGGCCAGCCGGCGCAGCGCCGCGGAGTGCAGCACGCGGGCCCGGTCCCGCGCGAAGGCACTCCGGCCGTCCGGCCGCGACCCGGGAAGCGCCGCCCGCTTCGGCGCTTCGTCGAGCCACCGCTGTTGATCGTGCTCGCTGTACACCCCGCAACTCTACGGGCACCCACCGACATTTCCGGGGTGCGCGGGCAGGGTTCTGACCAGGACACACGAGATGCCCACTCGCGCGGGCGCGACTGGAACATGAGCCGGAACGGGACTCGCGGACGCCGCGCCCGCCTGCGGGCTCTTCGGGAGAACAGGATCAAGGCAGCCCTGGAGCCGACCGGAGCCGGTGCGACCGCCGGGCGCGGACCTCAGCCCAGCCCAGTACCGCCGATGTTGTCGGCAGATGTCTTGGTCAACCGGTAGAACAGCAGCGCGCCCGTCTCGCGGTAGATGTAGGCGAACTGCGTCTCCCGCGTCTGCACGATCGGCCCGCGGTGCGTCGGCGAGGTCCAGGTTTCCAGACCGGCGTCGTTGGCCATCGTGCGCGCCCGCAGGGAGTGCCACGGGTCGCTCACCAGCACCGCGGTCCGCCAGCCCCGCTCGCCGAACACGCCGGCCACCGCGCGCAGGCTGCCCAGCGTGTCGCTGCCCTCGCCCACCGCCAGCGTCGCCTCGCGGGGGACGCCCTGCTCGACCAGCCAGTTCGCCCCCGCCGAGGCCTCGGTGTAGGCGTCACCGGCCCGGTTGCCGCCCGCGGTGACGATCCGGTCGGCGACCCCCTCCTCGTACAGGTCCATCGCGTGCCGCAGCCGCGCCTGGAAGATCGGCGACGGCTTCCCGTTGTACTGCGCCGCGCCGAGCACCACGATCGCGTCGGCGTGCGTGCGGTCGTCCTCGCGCGCCACCTGCCACACCCGGAACGCCGTCCCGCCGACCACCATCAGCAACACCAGCACCGTGCCCAGCACGGCCCGGCGCACCCAGCTCACCCGCTCACCCATCCCGGTCATCCTCCCAGACGGGTCCTCACAGCCAGCCGCGCTCCTCCGCCAACCGGACGGCCTCGGCCCTGGTGCGGGCGCCGGTCTTGCCGATCGCGGCGGACAGGTGGTTGCGCACGGTCCCCTCGGACAGGTGCAGCCGCCGCGCGACGTCCGACACCGTGCCGCCGTCGGGCCGCGCGCAGCACCTCGTGCTCGCGCGGGGTGAGCGGGCTCGCCCCCGTCGCCAGCGATTCCGCGGCCAGCGCGGGGTCGACCACGCGCAGTCCGTTGTGGACCCGCCGGACCGCGTCGACGAGCTGTTCCGGCGGCGAGTCCTTCACCACGAACCCGGCCGCCCCCGCGGCCATCGCCCGCGCCAGGTAACCGGGCCTGCCGAACGTGGTGCACACGATGATCCGGCACGACGGCAGCGCCGCGTGCAGCTCGGCGGCCGCGGTCAGGCCGTCCGTGCCGGGCATCTGGACGTCGAGCAGCGCCACGTCCGGCGCGGTCTCCTTCGCCGCGGCAAGCACCTCGTCGCCGGACCCGACCTGGCCGACCACCTCGATGTCCGGCTCCAGCCCGAGCACGGTCGCCAGCGCGCCCCGCACCATCGCCTGGTCGTCGGCCAGCAGCACCCGGATCACGAAACCTCCACCGGCTTCGCCGCGGGCACCTCGGCCCGCAGCTGGAACCCCTCCCCGGGCCGTGCCCGGACCTGCAGCGTGCCACCCAGCTGGGCCAGCCGTTCCGTCAGCCCGTGCAACCCGTTGCCCGCCGCGGCCGGTTCGGTGCCGCGGCCGTTGTCGGAGATCTCCAGCCAGTTCCGCCCCAGCCGCACCTTCACCCGGCTGGCGCCGGAGTGCCGCAGCACGTTCGTCACCGCCTCGCGCAGCACGTACCCGAAGGCGCTCTGCAGCTCCGGCCGCACGTTGTCGACCGCGCTCGGCAGTTCCGCGTCGATCTCCGCGGCCCGCAGCGCCGCCCGCGCGCCCACCAGCTCGGCGGACAGCGACACCTCGCGGTACTCCGACACCGTCGCGCGCACGTCGGTCAGCGCGCTGCGCGCCAGCGCCTCGACCTCGCGGATCTCAGTGATCGCGCGCTCCTCGTCGGACGCGGTCTCGATCAGCCGCCGGGCGAGACCGGCCTTGACCGCGATGGTGGTGAGGCTGTGGCCGAGGATGTCGTGCAGGTCCCGCGCCAGCCGTTCCCGCTCCGCGCTCACCGCGAGCGCGGCGATCTCCTCGTTGGCCCGCCTGAGCCGCCGCACGGTCTGAGCCAGCCGGCCCATGAAGAACATCGTCGTGGTGATGCCGACGACCGTGCCGATGTCCGACGGCGTGCCGCGCACCTCGTTGTGGACGAGCAGCAGCAGCCCGCACCCGGCGACCGCGGCGCCGTCGAACACCAGCACCCACCCCGCCGGCATGCTCATCGCGATCGCCAGCGTGGCGTAGAGGAGCATGTAGATGCTGGCGCCCTGGAGCAGCACCGCCCACCCGAGCACGAGCATCAGCACCGCGAACGGCAGCCGGACCCGCATCCGCCGGTGCGACAGCAGGAAGTACGGGAAGGTCACGTAGCACAAGCCGTACGCGACGAGCAGCACGACGAGCAGCGGGTCGAGTCGCTGGCCGACCGGCACGGCGCTGGCCAGGTAGAAAATGGCCCCGGCGACCGGCCAGCGGCGCGCGAACCGCGGGCGGGGCCGTCCCGCGGCGTGCTCGTTCCACCACTGCGTCCTGTCCTCGGCCACCGTGCTTCTCCCCATCACACCCGCGCGGAGTCCTTACGGTAACGCCGGACCACCGCGACCCCGACCGCCGCGGTCCACACGGCCAGCCACAGCACGTCCTGCCCGACGCTCGTGCTCAGGTCGGTGGTCACCGCGCCGCGCCCGACCTGCGCCATCCAGTAGCTGGGCAGCACGTGCGAGATCTGCAGCAGCCAGTGCGGCATCGCCTCGACCGGGATGAAGATGCCGCCGAGCAGGGCCATCGGCAGCATGACCAGCTGCGTGATCGGCTGGACCGAGTCGGCCGTGCCGACCTGGCCGATGAGCAGCCCGATCAGGGCGAACGGGATCGCGGCGAGCCACACCCCCAGGGTGACCCGCAGCCAGCTGCCCGCCCCGAGGGACACGCCCTGCGTCAGCGCGCCGACCAGCGGTACGAGGACCACCGGCGCGAGCGCGAGCGTCAAGCCGGTCGCGGCCTTCGCGCTGAGGTAACCGGCACCGGACAGCGGGGTGAGCCGAAGCTGCCGTTGCCAGCCGGCCTTGCGCTCGACCGCCACCCGGGTGCCGACGAACAACGCCGCCGACATGGCGCCGAACGATGTCATGCCGACCATGAGCGGCGCGACGGCGTCCTGGTCGCCGCGCGCGAAGATGCCGACGTAGAGCAGGAACATCAGGACGGGGAACGCCACGGTGAAGATGAGGAACCGCGGGGCGCGCAGCACGCGGCGGATCTCCAGGGTCAGGAACTTCAGGCTCATCGGTGGTTCTCCTCGTCGGCGGTGAGGGTCAGGAAGGCGCCTTCCAGCCCGATCGCGGTGATCTCGACGTCGTGCGCGGCGGGGAAGCGTTCGAGCAGCGCCCGCAGGGTGGCGTCGGAGTCCGAAGTGGACACCGCGATCCGGCCGCCGCGCACCTCGTACTCGGTGACGCCGGGCAGTTCCGCGACCGCCGCCGGGGTGGCCTCCGGCACGGCGGCCCGCAGCGTCCGCCCGCTCGCCAGCGCGCGGACCTCGGCGACCGAGCCGTCCGCGACGATCCGCCCGCCGCGCATGAGCACGACCCGGTCGGCGAACTCCTCGGCCTCCTCGAGGTAGTGCGTCGCGAACAACACGGTGCGGCCGGTGTTCGTGTAGGCGTGCATGGATTTCCAGAACTCGCGGCGGCTGCCGACGTCCATCGCGGCGGTCGGCTCGTCGAGCACCAGCAGGTCCGGGTCGCTGACCAGGGCGACGGCGAACCGCACGCGCTGCTTCTGACCGCCGGAGAGCTTGGTGCCGCGCCGGTTGGCCAGGTCCTCGATGCCCGCGCGGCGCAGGGCCTCGGCGACGGGCATCGGCTTGCGGTGCAGCGACGCGATCATGCCGACCATCTCGCCGACGGTGGCGTCCTCCAGCAACGCGGCGCCCTGCAGCATGGCGCCGATCGCGCCGCGCGCCACCGCCTCGGCGGGGGTCGTGCCGAAGATCGCGACCTCGCCGGCGTCGGGCGTGGTCAGGCCGAGCAGCATGTCGACGGTCGTCGACTTGCCCGCGCCGTTCGGGCCGAGCAGCGCGACGACCTCGCCGGGCGCGATGGTGAGATCGACACCGTCCACGGCGCGCACCTCGCCGTAGTGTTTGCGCAGGCCCGTCAGCCGCACCGCGGCCCGGGTCAGGGTCTGTGTTCCGTCCATGTGCTCAGCGTGCCGCCGCCACGGCCCCGGTTCGCAGGCCGAGCGTCACGATCCGGCCGTGACAAGTGTCAGGGTCCGATCGCCGTCGCGCGGCTCACGGTGAGCAGCAGGGGAACAGCCGCGCCCTCCCGTGCGGCCAGGTCGGCGAGGAAGCCACCGAGCCAGCCGATAGTGTCCAGCGACCACTCGGCCAGCGTCCCCTGGAACGTCACGCGGTGCCGGGGCGGCCCGTGCCAGAACGAGTCGGGCAACGGCGGTGGCACGGGTTCCCGCTCGACCAGGGACTCGCACCGGAAGACGTTCTGGGGCAGGCTGCCCAGCCACCGGTGCATCCGTTGCGCCACAACCGGAACCACGGGATTCTGACCGCTGTCCACGGTGACGAGCACCGGTGTCGCGGACCGCACGTCGTCGAACCAGGCCGCGGTGGACAGCGATGGCGCCCGGGCGTGCTCGGCGCGGGCCGACGTGTCCAGGCTGTACGCGGGCAGCAGCACTTGTGCCGCATCAAGCCGCAGCTCGCCGAGTCGCGTCGTGACGTCTCCGGCGCAGCGGAGGAACGGCTGCACCGGTAAGGGCCGGTCGCCGGGCACGGATTCGATTCCCACCTGGAACCAGGTGACCAGCGCAGATCCCGGCGCGGCAAGCGGATGCTCGCGGCCGGCGTCGTTCATGCCCCACAGGTTGTCGAGCCAGCCCATCGCCTGCGCCCGGTCGTGGAACTGGATGTAGGGGTCGCGATCGGTGACCGGAACCCCGTCCGGGCGCGGCGTCAGCTCGCCGTAGAGCGCGGCGAACAGAGTCCCCGCCCTGCGGCTGGCGCCCGGCACCAGGCCCGGCCGAGGCTCGTCGCTTGCCACCCACGCCCTCTCGTCACTGGTCGACCACGTCAAAGTACTCTCCTCTCAAATTTGGGATACAGTCTCTGATGTGAGAACAATGGAAGACCGCCTGGCCGCGCGCCTGGCGGAGTTGCGGGCCGAACGCGGCTGGTCCCTCGACGACCTCGCCGACCGCTCGGGGATCAGCCGCTCGACGCTGTCCCGCGTGGAACGCGGCGAAATCAGCCCGACGGCGTCCCTGCTGGGCAAGTTGTGCACCGTCTACGAGCGCCCGATGTCGCGCCTGCTCACCGAGGTCGAGGCCGAGGGCGCGCAGGTGGTGCGGGCGTCCGCGCAGAGCGTATGGACCGACGAGGACAGCGGGTTCGTGCGGCGGTCGGTGTCGCCGCCGCACCCGGCGCTGCGGGCGGAGGTCGTCGACGGCACGCTGCGGCCCGGCGCCGACATCCGGTACGACGCGCCGTCCGTGCCGGGTCTGGAGCAGCACCTGTGGCTGCTCGACGGGCGCCTGGAGCTGACGGTCGACGGCGAGACCCATGTGCTCAAACCCGGCGACTGCCTGCGGTTCCGGCTGTGGGGACCGACGCGGTTCGTGTGTTCCGGCCCGGAACCGGCCCGCTACCTGCTGGTCCTGGTGATGCCGTGATCACGCGACTGTCCACCGCGGACTTCGCCGCCGTCGTGCCCGCCCTGGGCGAGGTGCTCGCGGACTGCACGAACGGCGGCGCGTCCGTCGGGTTCCTGGCCCCGCTCGACCCCGCGTCGGCCGGGGCCTGGTGGAAGGGGCTCGCCGGCGACGTGGCCGAGGGTCGCGTCCTGATCTGGGCGGCCTGGGACGGCCCACGGCTGGTCGGCACGGTGCAGGTCCGGCCGGCGCAGCTGCCCAACGCGCCGCACCGCGGTGAGCTGGCGAAGCTGCTCGTGCACCGGGACGCGCGGGGCCGCGGGCTGGGCCGGGCGCTGCTGGCCGAGGCCGAACGGGGCGCCCGCGCGGCCGGGATCACGCTGCTGGTGCTGGACACCGAGACGGGTAGCCCGGCCGCGCGCGTGTACGCCGCGGCGGGCTGGACCGAGGCGGGCACGGTGCCGGACTACGCCGCCGACCCGGCGGGCGCGTTGAAACCGACGACGTTCTTCTACAAGCGGATCTGACGACGCCGACATGGAAAAGCCCTGGTCACCGAGGTGACCAGGGCTTTTCCGGGGTTTTCCGTCAGCAGCCGGGAAGGCGGGCGGCGAGGTAGGCCTCGACCTTGTCGATCGCCACGCGCTCCTGCTGCATGCTGTCGCGCTCCCGCACCGTCACGGCCTGGTCCTCCAGGGTGTCGAAGTCGACGGTGACGCAGAACGGGGTGCCGACCTCCTCCTGGCGGCGGTAGCGCTTGCCGATGGAGCCGGCGTCGTCGAAGTCGACGTTCCAGTTGCGGCGCAGCGCGGCGGCCAGGTCCTTCGCCTTCGGCGTCAGATCGGCGTTGCGGGACAGCGGCAGCACCGCGACCTTGAACGGCGCGAGCCGCGGGTCGAGCTTGAGCACGGTCCGCTTGTCGACGCCGCCCTTGGCGTTGGGCACCTCGTCCTCGTGGTAGGCGTCCAGCAGGAACGCCATCATCGGGCGGCCGACACCGGCTGCCGGCTCGATGACGAACGGCCGGTAGCGCTCCTTGGTGGCCTGGTCGAAGTAGGCCAGGTCGACCCCGGAGTGGTTGGAGTGCGTGGTGAGGTCGAAGTCGGTGCGGTTCGCGATGCCCTCCAGCTCACCCCACTCCTGGCCGGCGGAGAAGCCGAAGCGGTACTCGATGTCGACGGTGCGCTTCGAGTAGTGCGACAGCTTCTCCTTCGGGTGCTCGTAGTGCCGCAGGTTGTCGCGGTTGATGCCGAGGTCGGTGTACCACTCGGTGCGCAGGTCGATCCAGTACTGGTGCCAGCGCTCGTCCTCGCCCGGCTCGACGAAGAACTCCATCTCCATCTGCTCGAACTCGCGGGTGCGGAAGATGAAGTTGCCGGGGGTGATCTCGTTGCGGAAGGACTTGCCGATCTGGCCGATGCCGAACGGCGGCTTCTTCCGCGACGTGGTCAGCACGTTGAGGAAGTTCACGAAGATGCCCTGCGCGGTCTCCGGGCGGAGGTAGGCCAGGCCCTCCTCCGACTCGACCGGGCCCAGGTGGGTCTTGAGCATCATGTTGAACTCGCGCGGCGGCGTGTACTGGCCGCGGGTGCCGCAGTTCGGGCACGGGACGTCGGACAGGTCGTCCTCGGAGATCTCCTTGCCGGTGCGCGCGCTGTAGTCCTCGGCCAGCTGGTCCGAGCGGTAGCGGCGGTGGCAGACGGTGCACTCGACCAGCGGGTCGTTGAAGGCGTTGACGTGACCGGAGGCCACCCACACCTGGCGGGGCAGGATCACGGAGGAGTCGAGGCCGACGACGTCGTCACGGCTCTGGACCATCGTGCGCCACCACTGGCGCTTGATGTTCTCCTTGAGCTCGACGCCGAGCGGTCCGTAGTCCCACGCCGACCGGGTTCCGCCGTAGATCTCCCCGCTAGGGAAGACGAAGCCACGACGCTTGCACAGGCTGACGACGGTCTCAATGTTGGCGGGCACTCCACGCTCTCCATCAGATGCGGGGACGGTTATCGGTTCCGTCCAGCGTATCCGGCCGTCGTCGCGGCCCGGCGCGGGGCTTGACATGGGCCCCGGGGAGGCGATAACGGCAACCACTACCGGCTGGCCACTAGGATGGTGTGACACCGACCGACTCGAGGCTGGAGATGGCTATGCCGATGGCTCGTCCGGACGCCGCGCTGCCCGGGTTGCCCGACGACGCCGACCAGGTCCACGCCGGCGACGAGCTGAAGCCACGCACGCCGCCCCAGCCCGCGGCGACGTTGTCCGAGGCGGGCGAGCTGTTGCGGGCGCTGTCGGCTCCGGTGCGGATCGCGATCGTGCTGCAGCTGCGGGACGCCGACCGGTGCGTGCACGAGCTGGTGGACGCGCTCGACGTGGCGCAGCCGTTGATCAGCCAGCACCTGCGGGTGCTGAAGGCGGCCGGGGTGGTGCGGGGTGAGCGCCGGGGCCGTGAGGTGGTCTACCGGCTCGTGGACGATCATCTTGCGCACATCGTGATGGACGCGGTGGCCCACGTCCAGGAGGGTTCATGACGAGTAGCGACGTTCGCCGGGCCCCGGTGCCCGGCCGCCGGTCGACGAAGCAGCGCGCGGCCGTGGTCGACCTGCTGTCGGAGGTCGACGACTTCCGGTCGGCGCAGGAACTGCACGACGAGCTGCGCAAACGTGGTGACGGCATCGGGCTGACCACGGTCTACCGGACGCTGCAGTCGCTGTCCGAGGCCGGCGAGGTCGACGTCCTGCGGACCGAGTCGGGCGAGGCGATCTACCGCCGCTGCTCGACGCACCACCACCATCACCTGGTGTGCCGCCACTGCGGCTTCACGGTGGAGGTGGAGGGCCCGGCGGTGGAGCGCTGGGCGGAGAAGGTCGCCTCCGGCAACGGCTTCTCGGACATCCGGCACACCGTCGAGATCGTGGGCACCTGCACCGACTGCGCCAAGCGCCTGGGGAGTTAGGTCCCGGCCACACCGCCCGGGGACGGGTCATGGCCTGGTGCCGGGCCCCGTCGAGGCGTAGCGTTTTTTCTTTGCGCCTCCTGATGACTCCGGTGAGGAGGACGACGCATGGCTCAGGCAATCAGCGAAACCACCGCGACGACGCTCGACGACTACGACGCGATCTGCCGGGCCGTCCAGCTGTGCCTGGACGGTGAGGCGACGGGTAACGCCGGCAAGGTGCGGGAGTCCTTCCACGAGGATGCCCGCATGTTCGGCTCCTTGGGTGGCGAACGCTACGACGTTCCGGTCTCGGAGCTGGCCGAGATGGTCGCGAGCGCACCGGCGGACACCGGGCACTACCGTTCGCGGATCCTCTCGGTGCAGCAGACCGGCGACGCGGCGTTCGTGACCGTGGCCGAGGAAGGTTACTGGGGAACGGTCTCCTTCCTCGACTACCTGTCGCTGGCGCGCATCGGCGGCAACTGGAAGATCGTGAACAAGCTGTTCGCGCACACCGGCGGCGAGCCGCCCGACCTGGGCTAGACGCCTAGGTCCGCGGTCTGGGCGGTGTGGGGAGACGGTGACGGCGGGCCGAGACCGATGCACCTGGTCCGCACCGGCCTGCCGCCCGATCCCTGGTCGCCCGCGGCCACTGATCGAGCTCGGCGTCGCTCGTCTAGTACTCATAGGCGTCCTGGGGTGCGGGGATCGGCTGGAGTGCGGTGACCGTGACGTCCGGCGTGTAGCCGTTCGCGGCGACGGCCGTGCCGGGGACCACTTGGCCGGTCACCTCCAGCCAGGTGTCGTCGGGGTAGCGGGCCGCCTGGGGGCTGGTCAGGCGGACCGTCATCGGCGCCGCGTCGGCCGCGCAGCAGCGGATCACCATTCGTGCCAGCAGCACGCCTTCCTTGCCGTGCACGACGAAACCGCTCAGCCGGACCGTCCGGCCGTTGAGAGAGCCGCGGGAATCCCAGCCGGCTCGCGTCACGAACTCGGTGAGGGTCAGCGGCACGACGTCGCCGGCCGGGAGCGGCGGGAATGCGGCGGCGTCCTGGGCGACGGCCGAGCGGGGCGCGCCCGCCGAGGTGCGGATGACCGAGTCGGAACCGAGGGCGGGCGGCGCGACGAGGAACACCGCCAGCACCGGGACGACCAGCAGCCACGCCGACCGCGCCGGGTGGTGGTGGTCGTGGCCCGCGGTGACCGTCCTGGCCTGGCGCGCGGCCAGCACGTCCCGCACGATCGCGACCGCGCCGAGCAGCAGGATGACCGCTCCCCCGGCGACCACCCACGGCTGCTGGGCGGGCTTGACGTAGCGCAGGTAATCGCCGTTGACGCCGATCTTCAACAGCGCCCCGCCGAGCAGCACGAGCAGGATGTTCTGCGTTTCGCGACGCACCTGGTTTCTCCCCTACCGTGTCGGGACGACGGTCAGCCAGTCGGCCGCGGACACCACGAACGCGACGGCGCCGGCCAGCGCGAGCAACGCGGCGAGCGACCCGAACACGATCCCGGCGCGCGCCAGCCCGCCCGCGGCGTCGCGGCTCAGGACGCCGAACAGGACGGCCAGCACCGCCAGCACCAGGATCAGGACCCACAGCGCGCCGAGCACCAACGTGAGCACCACGGCCAGCGGCGAGGGCAGCGCGTCCCCGGCCCGCGGCCGGACGAACGCCCACGTGACCCACACCGACATGGCCATCACGATCCCGACGGCGCCGAGCGCGGCCGACGCGACGGCGAGGCCGGTCCGCGGCTGTTGCTGGATCATCTCGCACCTCCCAGGACGAGGACCCCGACGATCACCGCGCAGGCGGTCGCCACGACGAACGTCACCGGGGCGAACCGTACCGCGAAAGACCGCCCGAAGGTGCCTGCCTGCAGGGCGAACAGCTTCACGTCGATGGCCGGGCCGACCACCAGGAACACCAGCCGCGGCAGCAGCGGCAGCGCGGTGAGCGAGGCGGCCACGAACGCGTCGGCCTCGCTGCACAGGGCGAGCACCACCGCGAGGACGGCCATGACGAGCACGCCCAGCACGATCTGGTTGCTCAGGACCTCGAACCACGCCGCGGGCACGAGGACGTTCATGGCGGCGGCGATGAGGGCGCCGAGCACCAGGAACCCGGCCGACTCGACCAGGTCGGCGCGGGCGGTCTCGGTGAAGGTGCGCCACCGGTTGCCGCCCTCGGGCAGGCGCTCGAGGGCGCGCTGGACGATCCAGTCGAGCTTGCCCCACTTCGCCCAGAGCAGGCCCATCACGACGGCGGTCGCCAAGGAGCCGAGGAACCGGGCGAGCACCATCTCGGGCTGCCCCGGGAAGGCGACCGCGGTGGCGACGAGCACGACGGGGTTCACGGCCGGCGCGGCGAGCAGGAAGGTGAGCGCGGCGGCAGGTGCCACACCCTGCCCGATGAGGCGGCGCGCCACCGGGACGGACGCGCACTCGCAGCCGGGCAGGGCGACCCCGGCGAGCCCCGCGACGCCCACGGCGCCCGCCTGGTTGCGCGGGATGACCCGGCGCAGGACGCGGGCAGGCACGAACGCCGCGATGGCCCCGCTGATCAGCACGCCGAGCACGAGGAACGGCAGGGCCTGCACGCACACCGCGACGAACACCGTGGAGCCGGTCCGCAGGGCGGGCACGTCGAGCACGTCGCGCAGCCAGCCCTGCCCGAGCACGGCGACGACGAGGAGGGCGCAGAGCACCTCGATGGAGGTGATCCGCCCGCGACGCCGCTTGCCCTCGGGCTCGGTCCGGTCCAGTACTTCGCTCACCGGGCCGATACTGCCAGGCACCGGCGACAGGATGCCTCGGTTGGGTCGACGAGTGGGTCATCTCGTGCGCTGAGGCGCGTGAAGTGGCCAGTCGTGCGGGTGCGAGTGGCGGGTTGGTGAGCTGGTGGTGGGGCGGAGGGAGGTGGGTGGTTGGTGAGTCAGGGGGTGGACGGCGGGGCGGAGGGAGGTTGGTGAGTCGCGGGTGGTGAGCGGCGGGCGGCTCGGGGTTGGGACATGAGGCCGCGGGAACGCCGGGCGGCGAGAAGACCGGACCGTGGGACCGCCGGGCGCGGGAACGCCGGGTGGCGGGAACACCGGGTGGCGGGACCGCCGGACGCGGGAACACCCGGCGGCAGGACCGCCGGACGCGGGAACACCCGGCGGCAGGACCGCCGGACGCGGGAACACCCGGCGGCAGGACCGCCGGACGCGGGAACACCGGGCGGCAGGACCGCCGGACGCGGGAACACCGGGCGGCAGGACCGCCGGGCGCGGGAACACCGGGTGGCGG
>NZ_JBEXTX010000142.1:0-17092 GCF_040614175.1 Amycolatopsis sp. NPDC006131 | reverse complement strand
GATCAACGCCCACTGCTCATCCGAGAGCATCTGAAACCGCGACACGACCAGCAGCATCCCAGCCACCAACCGCGATCTTTGTCAGACACGCCCTAATTCCGCCGAATTGCCGCGCACTGCGGGCGGTGGCATTGTTCGAGGCACCGAACGATATCCCACCACCTGTCGTGAGGAGCGGTAATGACCACCAGCACCGAGATGCCCGCCGTGGCCGAGTGCACCGTCACCGGGTGCTCGTACAACCACGACGGATGCCACGCCTACGCGATCACCGTCAGCGGCGAGAACGGCTCGGCGGACTGCGGCACCTTCGTGCCGCTGAACACCAAGGGCGGCCTGGACCGGGTCGTCGCGCAGGTCGGCGCGTGCTCGCGCGCGGACTGCACCTACAACTCCTCGCTCGAGTGCACGGCTTCCGGCGTCCGGGTGGGGCCCGGTTCCGGCGGTCACGCCGCGAACTGCCTCACCTACACCCCGCGCTGACCGCCCAGGGCGACGAGGGCACGGCCGCACCACGCGGCCGTGCCCTCGTGCATTTCCGGCGCGCCGGGGCGAAAATCTCCCGGCGGGCTGTCGAGTCGCGGGCATCCCGTTCGTCATCCGGGAATGAGGACGACCGGGAGGACCGATGCGCTACCTGCTGATGATCTACAACTGCGAACGGCCGGAACCGTCGGATCCGGGGTTCGCGGAGGCTCTGGCCAGGGTGAACGCCTTCGCCGACGAGTTGCGGCGGCGACAGGTGCTGGTCGCGGGCGATCCGGTGCAGGACGTGCACACCGCCACGACGGTGGCCGTGCGGGACGGGCGGACGCTGATCACCGACGGGCCGTTCGTGGAGACCCACGAGCACCTGGGCGGGTACTACGTGCTGGACTGCCGCGACCTGGACGAGGCGCTGGAACTGGCCGCGTTGTGCCCGCTGGCCGAGACCGGCACCATCGAGGTCCGGCCGCTCGCGCACGTGCCCGGCGTCGACCACAGCCCCGCCGGTGCCGTCTGACGTCGTCGGGCGCGTCTACCGGGAGCACCGCGCGCGGATGCTCGCGGCGCTCGTCCGGGTGCTCGGCGACTTCGAGCTGGCCGAGGACGCGCTGCAGGACGCGTGCGCGCTCGCGTTGCGTGCCTGGCGGGACGAGGTGCCCGACGATCCGGTCGCGTGGCTGCTCACCGCCGCCCGCAACCGCGCCGTCGACCGGCTGCGGCGCGACCGGGCGGGCCGGGAGAAGGAGGAGCGGGCGAACGACGGGCGGCCCGCCGTGAGCGAGCTGGGCGAAGACCGCCTGCTCGCGGTCGGCGACGAGCGGCTGAGCCTGATCTTCACGTGCTGCCACCCGGCGCTCGCGCCGGAGGCCAGGGTGGCGCTCACGTTGCAGGCCGTGGCCGGGCTGACGGCGGCGGAGATCGCGCGGATGTTCCTGGTGCCGGAGGCGACGATGGCGCAGCGGCTGGTGCGGGCGAAGCGGAAGATCCGCGACGCCGGGATCCGCTTCGCGGTGCCCGCCGACCACCTGCTGCCCGAGCGGCTGTCCGGGGTGCTGTCGGTGGTGTACCTGATCTTCACGCAGGGCTACACGGCGGGACCGGCCGGCACGTTGCGGGCCGAGGCGATCCGGCTCGCCAAACTGGTCGCGGCCCTGATGCCGGACGAGCCGGAAGCGCTGGGGCTGGTGGCACTGCTCCTGCTGCACGACTCGCGGGCGGCCGCGCGCCACTCCCCCGCCGGCGAGGTGGTGCTGCTGGCCGACCAGGACCGCGGGCGCTGGGACCGGGCCGCGATCGCCGAGGGGGTCGGCGCGCTCGACCGCGCGCTGCGGCTCGGGGCGCCCGGCCCGTACCAGCTGCAGGCGGCGATCGCGGCGCTGCACGCGCAGGCGCCGTCCGCCGAGGACACCGACTGGCCGCGGATCGCCGTGCTGTACGCGGAGCTGCTGCGGATCGCGCCGTCGCCCGTGGTGGCGCTCAACCACGCGGTGGCCGTCGCGATGACCGACGGGCCTGCCGCCGGGCTGGCGCTGCTCGACCGGATCGACGGGCTCGACCGCTACCACCTGCACCACGCCGCGCGGGCCGACCTGCTGCGGCGGCTCGGCCGCCCCGCGGAGGCCGCCGCGGCGTACCGGCGTGCGCGCGAGCTGGCGGCGAACCCGGCCGACCGGGCGTTCCTGGCCGCGCGGCTGGCCGAGGCCCTTGAGCTGGCCGACGGGTCCGGCTGCTGAAAGCCGCGCCGTATAGGTCGTTATACATCATCAGTGGCGGCAGGCGGGCCGGGTCCACAGAGGACTGACGACACCGGGATTGTCCCGCCGGGGAGGCACCGCTACCCTCGGCGACCATGCATCCGTTCCGGGAAGCCGTGGAAGCACGCGACGAGACCCGCATGGCCGCCCTGCTCGCCGACGACGTCGTGTTCACCAGTCCGGTGGCCTTCAAGCCGTACCACGGCAAGACCGTGACCGCCGCGATCCTGCGCGCCGTGATGCGGGTGTTCGAGAACTTCCGCTACGTGCGGGAGATCGCCGACGCCGGCGGGCGCGACCACGCGCTCGTCTTCGAGGCGACGGTCGACGGCAAGGAGCTCACCGGCTGCGACTTCCTGCACCTCGACGAGCACGGCCGGATCGACGACTTCATGGTGATGGTGCGGCCGTTGTCGGCGGCCACCGCGCTGGCCGCGCGGATGGGCGAGCAGTTCGAGCGGATCAACGCGGAGGTCGCCGCCGAGCTCGGCGCGCACTGAGCCGCCGCCTCAGCCGAGCCGCCGGGTGGTGATGTGCACGCCGTCGACGAGGCGGCCCCCGGTGGTCGCGGCCGCGGCGAGGCAGAACCGCACCCACATGTTGAGCTGCACCTCCTTCGCGAAGCGCAGGCGGGCGTAGAGCAGGTGCACCAGAGCGCTCGCGGCCCTGGCCCACAGCTCGATCTCGAACACCAGCAGGTCCCCGTCGGCGTGGGCGCGGAACTGCACCTGCCCCGCCTCCAGGTGCCCGCGCAGCGTCACCAGCCGCACGGTGGTCGGGTCCCGGTAGGCGATCCGCACCGGGCCGTTCCACGGGCCGGGCATCTCCACCACCAGCTCGTCCCCACTCCGTCCGTTGTGGACGTCGACCACCTCGCCGGGCACGAAGTGCTTGAAGTCGCCGACGACGAGGCCGACGAGCCGCGCCGGGTCCATCTCCGCTCCGGCCACCCGCACGCGGAAGCGGCGGTGGAACAGCGGTCCCCGGCCGTCCAGCTGCACCCGGTCGTCGAGCACGCCGGGCGGCAGCGGCGGTGGCCGGTCCTCCTCGCCGCCCGGGCCTTCGTGGCGGTGCAGTGGCGTGGTCGACCAGACGTAGCGCCACGTGACCAGAGCAGTGCCCGCGAACAGGCGCCCGGCCACGGCGAAAACCCGGCGTGGTGAGGGCATCGGTGGACTCCCGTGGGTGAAACCGCGATTTCCGGGTACAGGACAGCAGTTACCCGCACATCCACGCCCGACACGGAGACGTCCATGGTCGTTCGGCTGCTGCACCGGGCACACGTGCGCGGCGCCCACCTGCACCTCGCCTCGCTGGCGACCATCGGCCTGTGCCTCGGCCTCTGGATCCGCGCCAAGACGGTCGACCAGGACGAGCGGGGCAACGCCGAACGGCGCGCGTTGTTCGTCGGCCTGTGGCCGCCCACCCTGTGGGTCATCGGGGACTCGCTGGCGGAGCACGAGTGACCCGCGCCGGCCGGTGGGTCTTCGGCAGGCTCGACGCCGGACAGGCGTGGCGGGACCTGGCGGGCAAGGGGATCAACTACGACGTGTCCGAGGTGCGCGGGCCCGCCTGGAACATCGACACGCACCGCCACGCCCTGCCCGCGGAACGGCCGGGGCCCCCGGAGCCGGACGGTTCGTGGGAGCAGGCGTGCCGGCTGGTGCGCGACTACGAGTTCTCCCCGCCGGAGATCGTGCGCGCGCTTTACGACCCGGACGCGCCGCTGGCCGGCCGCGACATGCTGCTCGAAGCCCGGTGGCACGCGATCCACTTCTACTGCGGGGTCCGCGTCACCGAGGTCGTCGACGAGACCCGGGACGACGGCCGCCGGGTCTGGGGCTGGGCGTACGAGACCCTGGACGGCCACCTCGAGCGGGGCAAGGTGACCTACCAGGTCGTCAAGCACCCCGGCAGCGGCCAGGTCGAGTTCGTCGCCGAGAGCTACTCGCAGGGCGCGCCGTCGCTGGGCCGGATCACCTTCCTCGGCTGGCGGCTGTTCGGCCGCCGCACCCAGTTGCGCTTCTACCGCCGCTGCGGCGAACGGCTGCGGGCGTTCACCGAAGCCGCGCTGCGCGGGGAGACGGTTCCGGCGAGCCCGCCTCCGCGCGTCGGGCCGCTGGTGACCGCGCCCTCCGACACGACCGTCTCCCGCCTGGACAGCCTGGCGATCCACCGCGTCGGACCGGGCTGAGCCCGGTTGAACCCCGCCCAACCGGGAAGCCCGCGGGAAAGCCACTCCGGGAGGCACCACCATGTCGCACACGCCCACCGCCGCGGGCACCGCCCGCACCGTCACGCAGACCCTCGCCGCGGTCGTCGCCGTCGTGTTCCTGCTCGTCGGGATCGCCGGGTTCATCCCGGGCCTGACCACCCACTACGACCAGCTCACCTTCGCCGGCCACCACTCCGGCGCGATGCTGCTCGGCGTGTTCGCCGTGTCGGTGCTGCACAACCTGGTGCACCTCGCGTTCGGCATCGCGGGCCTGGCGCTGGCCCGCAGCGCGCGCGGCGCCCGCGCCTTCCTCATCGGCGGCGGCGTCGTGTACCTGGTCCTGTGGCTGTACGGCCTGCTCGTCGACCACGGCTCGGGCGCCAACTTCGTGCCGGTCAACGACGCCGACAACTGGCTGCACCTCGGACTGGGAATCGGGATGATCGTGCTCGGGCTGTTCCCGTTGTCGGCGGGCCGCCCCCGCGCCGACACCCGCTGAGCTCCGGCCCGCCGCCGCGGGCGGGTGGCAGGATGAACCCATGAGCAACGTGGAGGCGGACCCCGCCGAGCTGGTGTGCGGCGACCCGCCCGCGCCCGCGCGCACCGTGACCGTGCTGACGCCCCGGGACGTCCCGCTGGGCGGACCGCGCGCGATGCGGGTGCGCCGCACCCTGCCGCAGCGGCAGCGATCCCTCATCGGCGCGTGGTGCTTCGCCGACCACTACGGGCCCGAGGACGTCGCGGCCACCGGCGGCATGGACGTCGCCCCGCACCCGCACACGGGCCTGCAGACCGCGAGCTGGCTGTTCACCGGCGAGGTCGAGCACCGGGACAGCCTCGGCACGCACGCCTTCGTCCGCCCCGGCGAGCTGAACCTGATGACCGGCGGGCACGGCATCGCGCACTCCGAGGTGTCCACACCGGACACCACCACGTTGCACGGCGTGCAGCTGTGGATCGCGCTGCCGGACGAGCACCGGCACACCGCGCGCGACTTCCGGCACTACGCGCCTCCGCTGGTCGAGGCGCCGGGCGCGACCATCCGCGTCTTCCTGGGCAGCCTGGCCGGCAGCACCTCGCCGGTGCCGACCTTCACGCCCCTGCTCGGCGCCGAGCTCACCCTGGCGCCCGGGGCGCGACTGGAGCTGGACGTCGACCCCGCGTTCGAGCACGGCGTGCTGCAGGACATCGGCGGCGTGACCGTCGCGGGCACGACGCTGGCCGGCGGCGAACTCGCCTACCTGGCGCCCGGTTCGCCCACCCTGGAGCTGGTCAACGACGGCACCGGCCCGGCGCGGGTCCTCCTGCTCGGCGGCACGCCCTTCGCCGAGGAAATCGTGATGTGGTGGAACTTCGTGGGCCGCACCCACGACGAGATCGCCGCCTACCGCGAGGCCTGGCAGGCCGGGTCCGACCAGTTCGGGCGCGTCGAGGGCTACCGGGGCGCGGTGTCCTGGCTGCCCGCGCCCGAGTTGCCGCACGCGCGCATCAAGCCGCGCCGGAACCCGACGGCGTAGCGCCGCTGCGGGTTTTCGGCGTGCCGCCGCAGGGTAGACAGCACCAGCCGCCTTGAGCAGACAGGGCGCACAGGGGACTGGCGGCACGTGGAGATGACCGATCCGGACCGCGCCGCGCTGGTGCTCGACTTCGCGCCCGGCGACGTGCCCCCGCTGGTCGCGGTGCGGCGCTGGGCGGCGTCGGCACTGGCGGACCTGGGCGAAGACCACCTGACGGCGGTGCTGCTGGCCGCCACCGAGCTCGTCACCAACGCCTACGACCACGGCGGCGGCCCCCGGCGGCTGCGGCTGCGCCGGGACGAGGACCCCTGCCGGATCCACCTCGAAGTCGACGACGACTCCACGCTGATGCCGGTGCTGACCGGCAGCACCCCGGCGGAGCCGCGAGGGCGTGGCCTGCGCATCGTGGACACGGTCGCCCACGACTGGGGCAGCCGGCTCTCCCCGGACGGCGGAAAGACCGTGTGGGCGACCATCGACTGCGCCGCCTACGGCTGGGACCCCTGCCCGACCGCGCCGCCCGAGGTGTGAGCAGCCCCGCTCGCGCCGGCCCGGATAACCTGGGTGCCATGACGGAAGCCGCGGTCACCCCGGACCCCGACGTCGTCCGCGCGCTGCGGGCGTTGTCGAACCCGGTGCGCCTGCAGCTGCTGTCCTGGCTGCGCGAGCCCGAGCGGCACTTCCCCGTGGACCGGGCGATCGCCGATCCGGCCGAGGTCGGCGTGTGCGTGAGCCACATCCAGGCCAAGGCCGGGCTGGCGCAGTCGACGGTGTCGGCGTACCTGGCCGAGCTGCAGCGCGCGGGCCTCGTGCGCGCCACCCGGGTCGGCAAGTGGACCCACTACAAGCGCGACGAGCAGCGCATCGCCGAGCTGGTCGCCGTCCTCGGCGAGACCCTGTAGCGCTCCCCTGCTCCCCCGTGCCGGAGCCCACACGCGATCATATCGAGAATCTGCGATAATTCGATCCATGGATGATCTGGGCACATTCGGCATCTACACGTTCGACTTCGAGCACCAGCCTGCCGCGCTGATGCGCGAGTCGGTGCGGGAACTGGAAGAGCAGGGCTGGCGCGCGTTCTGGTTCCCCGAGGTGGGCGGGCGCGAAGCGTTCACGCAAGCCGCCGTCCTGCTCGCGGCCACCGAGCGGCTGCGGGTCGTCAACGGCATCGCGCAGATCTGGTCCCACCCGGCCCACTCGGCGCACGGCGCGGCCGCCCTGCTGGCCGACGCCTACCCCGGCCGGCACGTCCTCGGGCTCGGGTTCGGCGGCGAACCGCACCCCGGGGTCAAGCCGCTCACGGCCATGCGCGAGTACCTCGACGAACTCGACGCGCGGGAGTCCGCGGCGCCGATCCGCCGCATCCTGGCCGCCTACGGCCCGAAGATGCTCGAACTCGCCCGCGACCGCGCCGCGGGCGCGCAGACCTACCACGTCAACGTCGAGCACACCGCTCGCGCACGCGAGACCCTCGGCCCGGACGCGTTCCTGGCCGTCGAGCACGCCGTGCTGTTCGAGACCGATCCCGCGATGGCCCGCGCGGTCGCCCGGGAGCACCTGCACACCTACCTGACCACGCCGTACAACATCGCGAAGTTCCGGCGCCTCGGCTACACCGAGGACGACCTCGCCCGCGGCGGCAGCGACCGGATCGTCGACGACCTCGTGTTCTGGGGCGACCTGGAGACCATCACGGGCAAGCTGCGCCGTCACGTCGAGGCGGGCGCCGACCACGTCGTCGTGCAGGTCATCGGCATCGAGCCGGGGGCGACCGCACGGCCGTTCTGGCGCGAACTCGGCGAGGCGCTCCTCCGTTAGCGGGTTTCCTGTGGACTTCCTCAGGATGGATAGCTTAGCTTCCCGTATTGGATAGTGATGCTATCCGACTGGGAGGAGACACGATGACAACCCTGCTCGGCCGGGTCTCGGCCTGGCACCGCCCGATGACGTGGACCGCCGGGATCATGGCGGGCCTGACCGTGGTGTCGCTGGGCGGCCTCGCGCTCGACGACCGGGTCCTGCTCGGCGCGCCGATCTGGCTCAAGCCGCTCAAGTTCGCCGTCTCGATCGCGCTGTACTGCGTGACGTGGGCGTGGATGCTCACGCTCCTGCGGCGCGGGCAGCGCCTGGCCGCGCGCGTGTCGACCGCGATCGTCGTGATCGTGCTGGTCGAGTACGCGATCATCGTGCTGCAGGTGGTCCGCGGGCGGGCGAGCCACTTCAACGCCGCCACCCCGTTCGACGCCACCTTGTTCACGGTCATGGGCATCTCGATCGCGGCGCTGTGGACGGGCACGCTCGTGCTGACGATCCTGTTGCTGCGCACCGAGATCACCGATCCCGCGGCGCGGTGGGCGATCCGGCTCGGCGCGGTCGTGTCGCTGGCCGGGCTCGGGCTCGGCGGGCTGATGATCGGCCCCACCGGTGAGCAGGTGCGATCCATGCGGGACGGCACGTTCGAGGGCCTGATCGGCGCGCACAGCGTGGGGGTCGCCGACGGCGGGCCGGGGATGCCCCTCACCGGCTGGAGCACGACGGGCGGCGACCTGCGGATCCCGCACTTCGTCGGCATGCACGCGCTGCAGGTCCTGCCACTGTTCGCGCTCCTGCTCACCGTGCTCGCCCGCCGGGTCGCGCGCCTGCGGTCCGAGGTCGTGCGGGCGCGGCTGGTGGCGGTGGCCGGGTTGGGCTACGCGGGCCTGGTCGCGCTCGTGACGTGGCAGGCCCTGCGCGGGCAGCCGCTGATCCACCCCGACGCTCGGACACTGGCCGCGCTCGCCGGGCTGGTGGGCGCCGTGGCGGCGGGCGCGGTCTGGTCGCTGGCCGCCGGGTCCCGTCGTCCGGAAGTGAGCGTGGCATGAGCACGACGGCCCTGTTCCAGATCACGTTCTACCTGGCCGCGCCGTTCTGGGCGCTGATGATCCTCGCGCCGGGGTGGTCGGTGACGCGGCGGATCATCGCGTCACCCTGGATCGTCCTCCCGCCCCTGGTGGTCTACACCGTGTTCGCGGTCGGCGACTTCGGCACGCTGTGGCCGGTGGTGAGCCGGCCGGACCTGGAGACGTTGCGGGCGTTCCTGGGCACGCCGGAAGGCGCGGCGGCGATCTGGGCGCACCTGATCGCCTTCGACCTGTTCATCGGCCGGTGGATGTACTCCGACGCGCGGGAGCGCGGGGTGCACCACGCGTTCGTGGCGCCGATCCTGGTGCTGACGATCCTGCTGTCGCCGTTCGGGTTGCTGACCTACCTGGTGGTGCGCCGGGTCGCCGCACGGCGTGCCACGATCGGCCCGTGGCACGTGTCGTCGCCGTCGACTGGTCCGGGCGAGCCGGCCCCGCGCAGCGCCGGGTGATCTGGGTCGCCGAGGTGATCCGCGGGGAGCTGGTGCGGCTGGAGAACGGGCGCAGCCGCGAGGAGGTCGTCGACTGGCTGATCGGGACCGCGACGCCCGATCTCGTGGTGGGGCTGGACTTCGCGTTCTCGCTGCCCGCCTGGTACCTGCGGGAACGCGGGCTGACCGCGCGCGGGTTGTGGGCGGCGCTCGCGGAGGAGTCGCTGACGCCGCTGATGCGGGAGCGCGGCCTGGCGCGGTGGCTCGCCGCGCCGGAGCCGCCGTTCTGGACCACCCATAAGGCGCTGACGGGGCAGGAGTTCCGGCGCACCGAGGAAGCCGCGCGGGCCGCGGGCTTCCCGGCGAAGTCGGTGTTCCAGCTCGTCGGGGCGAGGCAGGTGGGCCGCGGGTCGCTGCACGGGATGCGGGCACTGCACCGCCTGGCGGGCGCCGGGTTCCGGATCTGGCCGTTCGACCCGCCGCGACCGCCGTTCGTGGCCGAGGTGTACCCGCGGATCTTCACCGGCGGCGTCACCAAGAGCGACCCGGCGGCCCGCGCCCGCGCCGTCGCCGGGTTTCCCCCGGCGTTCCGGGAGATCGCGGCGTCCACAGAGGACGCTTTCGACGCGGCGATGACGGCGCTCGGCATGGCGGCCGGCGGTCCGGGCGGTGGCGGGGACGAACTGGAAGGCAGCATCTGGGGCTGCTAGCTTCGCGGGAGTGGCCACGTTCGCGGAGATCACCCGGCACCACGACCCCGACCCGGACGAGAACCCGTGGGTGCACGGCCCGCCCCCGCCGGCGCCCGTGCGGATCGTGCCGTACGACCCGGACTGGCCGCGCCGCTACCGGGACCTGGCGGCCGGGATCCGGCGCGCACTGGGCGCAGCCGTGCTGGACCTGGAGCACGTGGGATCGACCTCCGTGGCGGGGCTCGCCGCGAAGGACGTCGTCGACATCGACCTGACCGTCGCCGACCCGCGGGCCGAGGAGACGTACGTGCCGCCGCTGGAGCGGCTGGGGTACGTGCTGACGATCCGGCAGCCGTCCTTCCACGAGCACCGCTGCCTGACGCTGGCCGGGCCGCGGGTGAACCTGCACGTGTACGGGCCGGACTGCCCGGAGACCATCCGGCACCGCCTCTTCCGCGACTGGCTGCGCACGCACCCGGACGACCGCGAGCGCTACCAGGAGGCGAAGCGGGCCGCGATCCCCGGCGGCGGCACCGTGATGGACTACAACGCCCGCAAGCAGCAGACGATCCGCGAGATCTACGACCGGATGTTCCGCGCCGCCGGGATGCTCTAGGCGCACGTTCCCAGGAGCGGACAAGTGGTCAGGCGCCCAGCGACCTCACGATCGAGCAGCTCCACCGCGCGGTCGCTCCCCGAGCCGGAGCAACCGCATTTCACCCGACCGGCGCGCCGCCGAAGCCGATTTCGTTGCCGTCCGCGTCGCGGTAGGTGATCTTGCGGACGCCGTTGTCGTAGGTCTCCCGCTGGGCCGGTTCCAGGCCCCGCCCGGCGATTCCGGCGACCACCTCGTCGAGGTCGTCCACGAAGATCGTGTGCTGGGCGTGGCCCGCGTGCTCCGGCCGGTGCTCGATGTAGACGTACCGGTGCTCGGCCAGCTCCCACACCGCCTCGACGTCGTTCGGCTCGAAGGCGACGGCCCCGAACAGCCGCTCGTACCACTCGCGGGCGGCCGGGTAGTCGCTGACCGAGATGCCGGCGAAGAGATCCATGCGGCCCAGCGTAAAACCGGGTGCGCGGCGGCGGCGCGGTGGTGTGTGATCGACGGTATGGCGAGCATCCTGGACGACGCCGTGCGCGCGCTGCGGGCCTGGCAGCACGACGACGCGCCGGTGCAGCTGCACCCGGGCGACGTCGGCTGGTTCTGGCGGTCCGGCACGGACGCGACGGCCGCGGCGGTCCGGACGTGGAGCCGGGACGGGCGGATCGTCGCCGTGGGGCTGCTCGACGAACCCGGCCTGCTGCGCCTCACGGTCGCGCCGGACGCCCGCCGGGACGAAGAACTCGCGCGACGGCTGGCCGACGACCTCGCCCGGCCCGAGCGCGGTGTCCTGCCCGCGGGCGAGGTGTTCCTGGAAACCCCGCCGGGCGCGCTGGTCCGGGACCTGCTGCGCGGCGACGGCTGGCACGACGGCGACGCCTGGACACCGCTGGTCCGCGACCTCGCCGAGCCCGTGCCGGACCCGGGCCTGCGAATCGAGGTGACCGGGCCGGAGCAGGCGCACGTGCGTGCCGCGGTACAACGGGCCGCCTTCGACGGGTCGACGTTCACCGCCGAGCACTGGCGCGACATGGCGTCGGCCCCGCCCTACGCCGACGCGCGGTGCCTCGTCGGCCACGACCAGGACACGCCGGTGGCGGCGGTGACCGTGTGGTCCGCCGGCCGCGGCAGGCCCGGTCTGCTGGAGCCGCTGGGCGTGCACCGGGACCACCGCGGCCGCGGCCGCGGCAGGGCGATCACCCTCGCCGCGGCGGCCGCGTTGCGCGAGCTCGGCTCGTCGTGCGCGTTCGTCTGCACCCCGAGCACCAACACCGCCGCCGTCACCACCTACCGCTCCGCCGGCTTCCGGCAGCTCCCCGAGCGCCTCGACCTGCGCCGCGCCGCCTGACCCCGGCGCACTAGACCCGGCGCAGACCCCAGGCGACCAGGTCCGCCGCCAGCGACAGCAGTTCGGCCAGCCCCGCTTCGTCCTCACGCAGTTCGTCCGGGCGCCAGGCCAGGCTGATGACGCCGTTCCAGCTCGCCCAGAGCACCTTCGCGGCCTTGCGCGCGTCCAACGGACGGATCGTCCCCGCCGCGATGCCGCGTTCGATCGCGTCGATCATGCGCGCGTTCTGCTCGTCCACCCGGTGCGCGAGCCGGGCGGCGGTCTCGGCCGCGGCGGAGTAGTTCCCCAGCGGCGCGGGGAAGGCGAGCATCCGGAAGAACTCCGGCTGCTCGAGGTAGAAGCGCAGGTACTGCTCGGCGGCGGCTTCGAGCTGCTCGACCGGCGAGCGGTCCGGCGTGTAGGCGCGGTCCATGTACTCGCGGTCCACGTCCAGCGCCCGGTCCACGACCGCAGCGTGCAGGCCGGCCTTGGACCCGAAGTTGTTGTAGATCGAGCCGACCGCGACCCCGGCGCGCTCGGCGATCTCTTCGACGGTCACCTCGTCGACCGGACGGCGGGCGAAGATCTGTTCGGCCGCCGCGAGCAGGGCGTCGATCGTCCGCTGCTTCCGCGGATCACGCGCCTTGACGTCACCGGTGGGCATGCCGGACACCCTACGCGTTCCTGCATCCGTTGTAAGAACTCCCCGCTCCTGCTACCGTGAAACCACTCTTGCAACGATTGCAAGAAATGGGGAGGCGAGGATGCTGAGCCGAGCGCAGGCCGGAGGAACGACCCGGGACATCTCCTGGAAGCTCCGGAGTGAACGGTGAGCAGGAGAGCAGACGCGCACAGGGAATCGGCGAAGATCCGCGACACCGCGACCATCGCCGAGCGCTACGGCGCGGCCTGGAACGCCGGCGATCTCGACGCGATCATGGCACTGCAGGGCGAGGACATGGTCTTCCACCTGCACGCCGAGGGTTTCGCACCGGCGACCGGGGCGGACGCGGTCCGGGCCCAGTTCGGCTACTTCCTCGAAGCCTGGCCGGACATGCGCTTCACCACCACCGCACTGAGCGTCGGCGACGCGATGTACGTCGACCAGTACCGCTTCGGCGCGACGCTGGTGAAGCCGTTCCCGCTGCGGGGCGAGCTCCTCCAGCCGACCGGCCGGTCGCTCGAAGTCGCGGGTGTCGACGTGATCACCGTCCGGGACGGGCTGGTGCGCACCAAGGACACCTACCTCGACACGCTCGCCCTGCACCGGGCGCTCCGGCCAGGAACGGACGCGCGCCCCGGCGCATGACCCAGGAGGAAACCCATGTCCCTGCCCGCTGAGCCGCGCTCGGTGCGGGTCGACGGCGCCCGGCTCGCCTACGTGGACCTCGGTGATCCCGCCGCCGAGCCCGTCGTCCTGGTGCACGGCTATCCCGCGAACCACCGCGCCTGGCGCCACCAGATCCCGGCGCTCGCCGAGCACCACCGCGTCCTCGCCCTCGACTGGCTCGGCTGGGGCGCCTCGGAACGGCGGACCGATCTGCGGTTCGACTACGACACCGAGGTCGCCCGTCTCGGGCGCGCCTTGGACGCCCTCGGGATCGGCGACTGCAACCTGTTCGGCCACGACTACGGCGGCTTCCTCGCCCTCGGCTTCACGCAGCGCCACCCCGGGCGCGCGCGGCGACTGGCGATCCTCAACAGCCGCGCCCACCGCACCTTCGTGCCCGCCTGGTACACCGTGTTCTCCCTGGTGGGCCTGCTCGGCCGCAGCAGGCTCGCGAACGCGTCCGCGAAAGTCCTGCCACTGGCCGGGATCAACCACGCGGCCCTGCGGAAACCGTTGCGGGACGGCGTTTTCGACCGCGCCACCCTCCGCGACTACCTGGGCTGGATGCGCGACCCCGAAGGCGCCCGCTGGGTACTGCACTTCTTCAGCCAGTACCGCGTCCCCGCCCGCGCCGACCTCGCCGCGGGACTGGGCGGCATCCAATGCCCCACGGCGATCGTGTGGGGCACCGGCGACGACTACCTGCGCACCACGATCGCCGAGGAGCTCGCCGCCGGGATCCCCCGTGCCGAACTGACCCTGATCCCGGGCGGCGGGCACTTCGTCATGGAGAAGGCGCCCGCCGAGGTCCTCGCCGCCCTGCGAAACCTCCTGGCCCGGGAGCGCACATCCGCCCGGATCTCCGAAAACGAGTGACCCCAGGGACTCAGGGCAACACCGCGACCACGTCGCCGACCGCGCGCTCCCCCGCGGCGTCCGAGGGCTTGTTCACCACCGCTCCGGCGACGACCATCGCGCTGGAGCCGCCGCCGTCGAGGTTCAGCGCGTCCACCGCGCCGAGCGACCGCATCAGCCGCGCGCCCTCCACCAGCGTCACGCCCTCGCTCACCCCGGGCTGCCGCCCGTCGACGGTCACCAGCAGCAGCCGGCCGCGCGCGTCGATACCGGCCATCGTGCGTGGCTGGCGCTGCTGCGACCACGCGTAGCCGAACGACAGGTCCCGCGGGTCCAGCACACCTTCGGTCGCGGCGTCGACCGCGAGCCGGCCGTCGCGGAGCAGCAGCGGCGCGGCGCTGACCACCGAACGCGGCGTCACCGTCGGAAAGCCCGAGGCCTCCCGCACCCGCGAGTCCACCAGCAGCCGCCGCCCGGCCACGGCGTGCGCGGTCAGCCAGTCCGCCGACGGCCCGATGCCCTGCACCGCGGACTGCCCGGGCAGCAGCACGCCGCCCCGCGCCCCCACCGAAACCACCACGCCCGACGCGTCGAGCACGACCTGCGTGCCCGCCCCGGCAGGCAGGGCCGCGCCGAACGCGTCGGTGAACAGCACCAGCTCGTCCGCGCTGGTGCAGGTGAAGTCCTGGCGCGGCGCGGTCGTCGGCACCGCGCCGGGCCGCCCGCAGTTGCGCAGCACACCCGGCTTGCGGTTCACGCCCTCCACGGCATGAGTCGCCCCGCCGGACCGGACGGTGACCGTCGAGGTCAGGTTCGCGATCCGCGGCCGCCCCGGGCCCAGCACGAGCGCCGCCCGCGAGCCGGCCGACAGCGACTCCAGCCGCCCGTCGTACGCCGCGAGCCCGGCCGGCACGCCCTGGTACCCGTCGGCGTCGGAGGTCACGAAGAACCCGCCGTTGACGGCCACCAGCGCGCCCAGTTTCGAGGCCAGGGTGGAGGTCTTCTCCCGCGTCGCGACCGTTTCACCGTGAGAGGCCTCGACCGAACCGCGGAACGCGCGCGGGTCGATGACCGCGACGTGCACCCGCTCGGCGTCCGGGGCCTGGTCCACGTCGTAGCCGGTCCAGGCCGCCGTCGCGGTCGGGAAACCCGCCGCCCGCAGCGCGGTCACCGCGGCCTGCGCCTCGGCCTGCGTGGCGTACTTCCCGGTCCGCACCCGCACGCCCGCGACCCCGCGGGGCGTGTCGGTGTAGGACGGCCAGCGCACGGCCTCCTGGCGCGCCGGAAAGCCCGCTGCCGCAAGGCGATCCGCCGTCGTCGACGCCCACTCGGCGCTGCCCAGGTCGGCGACCGTGGCGGCGCCGGTCAGCACGTTCGTGGCGGGCGCGGCGACGGTGACCGTCCAGTACGGCGCGGTCGGCCGCTGCAGCACGCCCGAGCGCACCTCCACACCCGGCGCGACCGCGGTCATGGTCCAGGTCAGGCCGTCCCCGCCCCAGCCGGGTTCGGGCGCGGCCTGCGCGGGGGCGGGCAGGGTCGCGGCGGCGAGCGCCAGGCAGGCGGCGGCCTTGATCTTCAACGCGAGCACGCCGGGCAGTCCAGCCGCAGCACCCGACGGACAGCCGACGGCAGGCCGTAGCGCGGGTGAACGTCAGCGGAAGGCTCAGCGCTCGCCGTCGCGGACGGCCGCCGGCGGATCCACGCCGCGGGCCGCCAGCCGGTCCAGCTGGGCCTGGATCGCGTCCAGCCGGCGTTCGACGCGCCGTTCCAGCGTTTCGGCTTCGGCCTCGATCACGGCTTCCTCGGCGCGGCTGCGGCGGCCACCGCCGTGCGCCGGACGCCGCGAGCCGGACGACCGGGCGCGCGCCGGGAGTTGTCATGCCCGTGACGGCCCGGCGCGCGAAGTCTTGGCGCGACCGCACGAGGAAGCCGGAAGGCCCTGTCCGGCTCCTTGACAAGCGTTTCCCGGATGCCCGACGATCACTTACCTACTCGCCAGTAGATTTCGGCACCCGCCAACGACGCCCGGGAGACCCGCCATGCCCCGCCGACTCGCCGCGACCCTCGCCGCGGCCACCGCGACCGCGACCTTCGCCGCCGCACCCGCCGCCCACGCCGATTCCCTCGACTACGTGGCGCTGGGCGACTCCTACAGCGCCGCCTCCGGCGTGCAACCGTCCGATCCGGACGCTTCGCCGCTGTGCCTGCGCTCCAGCCGCAACTACCCGCACGTCCTCGCCGACGAGATCGGCGCGAGCCTCACCGACGTCACCTGTGGGGCGGCGGAGACGAGGCATTTCAGCACCGCTCAGTACCCGGGCGTGCCGCCGCAGCTGGACGCCGTCGAGGCGGGCACCGACCTGATCACGATGACCATCGGCGGCAACGACAGCGGCGTGTTCATCGGCGCGCTGCTCGCCTGCGGCTCCACCGGCATCCTCGCCGGCGGCAAGGGCAGCCCGTGCAAGGACACCTTCGGGACCAGCTTCGAGGACACCGTCCGGAACAAGACCTACCCGGCGCTCGTGGACGCGCTGCGAGCGGTGCGCGACAAGGCGCCCGACGCGGAGGTCGCGATCCTCGGCTACCCGTGGATCCTGCCCGCGACCGGGGGCTGTTTCGACAAGATGCCCGTCGCGGAGGGCGATGTGGCGTACCTGCGCAGCCTGCAGGCCACGCTCAACGACGCGGTCGGCCGCGCCGCCGAGGAGACCGGCGTGACCTACGTGGACTTCTCCGTCGCCTCCGAGGGGCACGACGCGTGCCAGCCCGCCGGCGTACGGTGGATCGAGCCGTTCCTGCAGGGCACCAACCCGGTGGTGGTGCACCCCAACGCCCTCGGCGAGGCCGAGATGGCCGCGGAGACGCTCGAGGTGCTCGGCCTCGACTGACGCGCGCGACGGCCACCCGGGCGCGAACCCGGCCTCGACGATGTCCTCGGCGTCGTAGATCGGCGCCACCGCGGCCTGCGCGGCCTCGAACTC
>NZ_JBEXTX010000141.1:0-17659 GCF_040614175.1 Amycolatopsis sp. NPDC006131 | reverse complement strand
GCCGCAACCCAGGCCGCCAACCGGCAGCCGAACATGCCAACCTTGCGGCCCTGGCTCAAGGTGATATGCACAAACCGGAAGGCGACGGGATGACCGCACAGCGCAACCACCTCGCCAAGGCGAGACGAGGCACCCAACCCCTGGTCATCCCGGAGCCTGCCCGTCCGGCGAGGACAGCTTTTGATCTTTAACGCCGCGCCTTCGCGCGGCGAAGAGTCCGCCCTGCGGGCGGAATGCGCCTCACGGCGCTCGAAAGGTCACCTTCCGACCACCCCCGCCCCCTCTCCCTGAGTGTGTTTCAGTCGCCGAGCAGCCGTGTCAAGGCGGGAAAGCGTGCCTTGACAAGCCTGGTCGGCGACTAAAGATCGGCTGTGGGTCGGGGGCGGGGGAGGTCTGGTTGGGGTAGTCGGCTCATTTCCGTTGCCGGCTTGCGGTTGTACTCAAAGAAAAAAGCGCCCTCCCCGATCTGTCGGGAAGGGCGCCTTTTTCGTTCTTGTTATTCGAACTTCTCGCCGGCTTCGGCCTTCTTCACCAGCGACTCCGGCGGCTGGAAGTGCTCACCGTACTTCTCGGCCAGCTCCTTCGCCCGCGCCACGAAACCGGGCAGGCCGCCCTCGTACTGGTTGATGTACTGGATGACACCGCCGGTCCACGCCGGGAAACCGATGCCGAAGATCGAGCCGATGTTGGCGTCCTGCACCGACATCAGCACGCCCTCGTCGAAGCAGCGCACCGTCTCCAGTGCCTCGGCGAACAGCATGCGCTCCTGCAGATCCTTGAACGGCACGTTGCCGCTGCCGGACTTGAACGCCTCCCGCAGCCCGGGCCACAGACCGACGCGCTTGCCGTTCTCGTCGTAGGAGTAGAAGCCCGCGCCGCTGGACCGGCCCTTGCGGTCGAACTCGTCGATCATCCGGTCGATGACCGCCTCGGAGGCGTGCGCCTTCCAGGTGCCACCGGCGGCCTCGATCGCCGACTTCGTCTCCTCGCGGATCTTGCGCGGCAGGGTCAGCGTCAGCTCGTCCATCAGCTGCAGCGGCGGCGCCGGGTAGCCTGCCTGCGAACCGGCCTGCTCGATCGACGCCGGCTCGACGCCCTCACCGAGCGCGGCGACCGCCTCGTTGATGAACGTGCCGATCACCCGGCTGGTGAAGAAGCCGCGGCTGTCGTTGACCACGATCGGCGTCTTCTTGATCTGCAGGGTGTAGTCGAAGACCTTCGCCAGCGTGGCGTCCGAGGTCTTCTCCCCGCGGATGATCTCCACCAGCGGCATCTTGTCGACCGGCGAGAAGAAGTGGATGCCGATGAAGTCCTCCTGCCGCTGCACGCCCTGCGCCAGGCCGGTGATGGGCAGCGTGGAGGTGTTCGACCCGAGCACGGCGTCCGGGTTGACGATGTTCTCGATCTCGCCGAAGACCTTGTGCTTGAGCTCCTGGCTCTCGAACACGGCCTCGATCACGAAGTCCACCCCGGCGAAGTCCGCCGGGTCGGCCGTCGGCTTGATGCGCGCCAGCAGCGCGTCCGACTTCTCCTTCGTGGTCTTGCCCCGGGACAGCGCCTTCTCTTCGAGCTTGACCGCGTAGCCCTTGCCCTTCTCGGCCGCCTCCAGCGAGACGTCCTTGAGCACGACCTCGATCCCGGCCTTCGCCGACACGTAGGCGATCGCGGCGCCCATCATGCCCGCGCCGAGCACGCCGACCTTCTGCGCCTGGTACTTCTCGTACCCGTCCGGACGCGAACCGCCGGAGTTGATGTGCTGCAGGTCGAAGAAGAACGCCTTCGTCATGTTCTTCGCGACCTGGCCGGTGACCAGGCTGACGAAGTAGCGGGTCTCGATCTGCGTCGCGGTCTCGATGTCGACCTGCGCGCCCTCCACCGCGGCGGCCAGAATCGCACGCGGGGCGGGCATCGGGGCGCCCTTGAGCTGCTTGCGCAGGTTCGCCGGGAACGCGGGCAGGTTCGCCGCGAACTTCGGGTTCGACGGCGAGCCGCCGGGCATCTTGTAGCCCTTGACGTCCCACGGCTGCTGCGCCTCGGGGTTGGCCTTCACCCACTCCTTGGCCTTCGGCAGCAGCTCGTCCACACTGGACACGACCTCGTGCACGAGGCCCAGCTCCAGCGCCTTCGCCGGCTTGTGCCGCTGACCCTGCACCAGCACGTTCAGCACGGCGCTCTGGATGCCGAGCAGCCGAACGGTGCGCGCCACGCCACCGCCGCCGGGCAGCAGGCCCAGCGTCACCTCGGGCAGGCCGATGACGGTCCCCGGCACGTCCGCGACGATCCGGTGGTGCGTGGCCAGCGCGATCTCCAGGCCCCCGCCCAGCGCCGCGCCGTTGATGGCGGCCACGACCGGCTTGCCGAGGGTCTCCAGCTTGCGCAGCTGGGCCTTCATGGCGTTGGTGCTCTCGGTGATCTCGGCCGCGTGCTCCGGCTTGGCCTGGATCAGGTCACGCAGGTCGCCGCCCGCGAAAAAGGTCTTCTTCGCCGAGGTGATCACGACACCGGTGATCGAGTCCTTTTCGGACTCCAGCCGCTCGACCGTGTTCTTGAAGGACTCGCGGAAGTCGGCGTTCATCGTGTTGGCCGACTGGTTGGGGTCGTCCAGGGTGAGCACGACGATGCCGTCGGAGTCCTGGTCCCAGCGAATAGTGTTGGTCATGATCACACCCGCTCGATGATCGTCGCGATACCCATTCCGCCGCCGATGCACAGCGACAGCAGCGCGCGCCGCGCCTGGCGCCGCTCCAGCTCGTCGACCATGGTGCCGAGGATCATGGCACCGGTCGCGCCGAGCGGGTGGCCCATCGCGATCGCCCCGCCGTTGACGTTGACCTTCTCGTCCGGCAGCTTCAGGTCCTTCATCCACTTGAGCACGACGGAGGCGAACGCCTCGTTCAGCTCGAACAGGTCGATGTCGTCGACCGTCAGGCCGGCGATGTCGAGGACCTTCTTCGTGGCCGGGGTGGGGCCGGTGAGCATGATCGTCGGGTCGGACCCGGTGATCGCGGCCGCCACGATGCGGGCGCGCGGCGTCAGGCCCAGGTCCTTGCCGACCTGCTCGTTACCGAGCAGCACCAGCGCGGCGCCGTCGACGATGCCCGAGGAGTTGCCGCCGGTGTGGACGTGGTTGATCTTCTCGACCGAGTGGTACTTCTGCAGCGCCACCGCGTCGAAACCGCCGAACTCGCCGATCGTCTCGAACGCGGGCTTCAACTTGGCCAGGCTCTCCAGCGTGGTGCCGGGGCGCCGGTGCTCGTCGTGGTCGAGGATCGTGACGCCGTTGATGTCCTTGACCGGCACGACCGACTTCGCGAAGTAGCCGCCGGACCAGGCCGCCTCGGCCTTCTCCTGCGAGCGGACCGCGAACCGGTCGACGTCCTCACGGTTGAAGCCCTCGATGGTGGCGATCAGGTCCGCGCCGATGCCCTGCGGCACGAAGTACGTGTCGTAGTTCGTGGCCGGGTCAGTGAACATCGGGCCGCCGTCGGAGCCCATCGGCACGCGCGACATCGACTCGACGCCACCGGCGATGATCAGGTTCTCCCAGCCGGAGCGCACCCGGGCGGCGGCCTGGTTGACGGCCTCCAGACCCGAGGAGCAGAAGCGGTTGAGCTGGACACCGGCGACGGTGTCGGGCAGGCCGGCGGCCATCGCCGCGGCGCGCGCGATGTCGGCGCCCTGGTCACCGACCGGCGAGACGACGCCGAGGATGATGTCGTTGATCGCGGCCGGGTCCAGGCCCGGGTGCCGCGCCTGGAGTTCGTGAATCAGTCCGGTCACGAGGTCGATCGGCTTCACCCCGTGCAGGGATCCACCCTTGTTCTTGCCACGGGGCGTCCGGATCGCCTCGTAGATGTATGCCTCGTTGCTCACACCGACGGTCCTTCCTGCTTACTGCATCCGTCTGGGTCTGACGCTAATTGCCACTAACATACTCCGCCCGAATCCCCTGGTGTCAACCGTTTGCAGGGGGGCTCACTCCGGCTAGAGTGGAATCACCATGTCGAGCACCTCCCGCCGCCCCGACCGCAAGAGCCAGCTGGCCGGCCTCGCCGCCGAGCTGTTCCGCGCTCGCGGCTACCACGGCGTCGGCATCAACGACATCGCCGCGGCGGCCGGCATCACCGGGCCCGCCCTGTACCGGCACTTCGCGGACAAGCAGGCGATCCTCGCGTACGTGCTGCTCGGCGGGGTGCAGGAGATGGAGGACGCGACCGCGGCCGCGTTGTCCAGCCTGCGGCGGCCGGACGGCGCCCAGGTGGAGCGGCTGTTGCGGGGCATCGCGGAGGCGTCGGTGGAGCGGCGCGACGTGGCGGCGCTGTGGCGGTGGGAGGGGCGGCACCTGTCGCCGGAGGACCAGCGCGAGATCGCCCGGCGGTCGACGGCGCTGCTGTCGTCGTGGGCCAAGGAGCTCATGAACCTGCGCGCCGACCTGGGGCCGGCGGACGCGGAGCTGCTGTGCTGGGCGGCGATGAGCGTGTTCGGCAGCGTTTCGGTGCACCGGACGTCCGTGGCGCGGAAGCGGTTCGCCGAGTTGCTGGCGGAGCTGGCGCGGCGGGTGCTGCACGTGCGGCTGCCGTCGGAGGTCGTCGAGGACGAGCCGGTGCCGGTGGGCGTCGGGGTGCCGTCCCGGCGGGAGCAGATCCTGTCGGCGGCCGCGGAGCTGTTCCACCGCAAGGGTTTCCACGCGGTGAGCATGGAGGACATCGGCGCGGCGGCCGGCATCGCGGGCCCGAGCGTGTACCGGCACTTTTCGAGCAAGGCGGCGCTGCTGGGGGCGATCGCGCGGCGGGCGGGCGACCGGTTGCTGCTGGACGCCGAACGGGTGCGCCTGAGCAGCGCCGACGAGACGGAGGCGCTGCGTGGGCTGATCGAGTCGTACGTGCGGGTGCTGACCGGTTCGGCGGAGCTGGCGGTCTCGTTCTCGGCCGACGCGGTCAACTACGCGGAGGACGAGGGCCCCGAGCTGCTGCGCATCCAGCGGGACTACGTGGCGCAGTGGGTGAGCCTGCTGGGCGCGGCGCAGCCGGCGCTGAACCCGCGCGAAGCGAAGATCACGGTCCACGCGGCGCTGACGATCGCGAACGACGTGTCCCGCACGCGGCGGGTCAACTCCCGGCCAGGGCTGGCGGCCGAGCTGCGCGTCCTGATGGCGGCGGTGCTGGACCTGGATTAGGGCTTTGGCAGCAGGGGTTCGAGCCGGCCGGCGAGCTCCTGCGCCGCCGTGCAGACCTGATCGCGAACATCGGACCGCGAAATCGAGGCGATGACCAGGGCGCGCGCATGCTCACCGACCGCTAGGCCGACCTCGCACATCCCATCCGCTGGAGAACCCACCTGAAGCGCGCTGCGGCCGTTCACCTGCGTGGACACCGCCCGCGGTTCCTGGGCCTGCAGTTCGGCAAGGCCCTGGACCGGATCAAGCGCGATCGCGAGGGCGCCGTACTCGCTCTTGGAAGCGACACACTCGTTCCGCACCGTCTTCCGCTCACCGGGCTGGAAGCCCTGACCGGCGAGCAGCTGGTCGAGCACAGTGCAGGCATCGAGCGAACGCAGCAGATCGGAAGCGTTCGTCCCGGTCGGCGAGGCGGTCACGGCCGGATCCGGCGCCGGGGCACCGTCCACGGTGGCGGTGCACGCAGCTAACCCCAGGGCGACACCGGCCAGAAGGCTCGCCATACCTGAGCTACGGATCACTGGTCCCCTCAGTCCTTGAAACGCCCGAGATACTGCGTCGCGGCTTCATCGGCGGCGTCATAGTTGCGCATTGCCACCTCCAGCGCCTGCTGAAGATTATCCAGCCCTTCCAACAACGCCTTGAACACCGGCACCAGGGACTGGGCATCGGAATCCATCGCGGCTCGCATGTGCTCCGCCACCTGCCGCGCGTAAGCATCATTACCGAGCTTCGGCGCCCGTCGAAGCAACTCGATTCGGGCGTTCAGCGCGTCGAGCTGGCCGTGAGCATGCGAAATCGCACTCCGCAGATGAGTTCCGGTCTCTTCGTCGACCGCCCACCGGCCCGCCTGCGCCTCCCCGAGCATGTGCTTCGCGCCGTCATGCTCGGGGCTTCCCACGGCGTGCGTGATCGCGGAAGCCACCAATTGAATAGGTTCGCCGCTCTCGCTCACTTCGCCCCCTCGAGTAACAAGTCGCTCACCCACGTGCGCCCAGCCGCACCTGGCCGAAACCTGCCAATCCACCCCGGAACCGGTGCCCCATCGATACTGTGATCGACGTGAAGCGCGCCGTCGTTTTCCTCCTTCTTCTGCCCCTTGCCGCGTGCAGCGGGAATGACCAGCCCACCGAAACCCCGGCACCGGCTACCACCTCGTCCGTGCCGCCGGCGCTCGCCGCTGCCGATGGGCGTGACTACGGTGCTTGCCTGGACGGCAACTGCGAGGTCCTGGTGAGCGATCCGGTCGACATCGCGCTCACCGGGCAGGGCGGGGTCGACCGGATCTCCGTCCGCGCGGTCACCGCCGAGGGCATCGAGTTCTCCACCGGCGACGGCAGCGGCAGCCTCACCCCCGGCTGCGTCTCCACGCTTTACGAGAACGGCTCCGGCTCGCGCTGCAGCAGCGGCGAACCCGAGAAGCCGAAGCCGGTCGACGGGGTCCTCGCGATGCAGGTCGTCGACGTGCGGGACGGCACCGCCGTGCTCCGGCTCGTGTCCGGCGCCGTCGGTCCGCCGCCCAGCTCGCTCCGGCCCCCGATGCCCGTTCTCCCGACCTGGCGCCCCTGACGTCGGGCGGCTGGCGTTCACCGGCCCCCATGCGTTAACCTACTCACGAGTAGGTAACGGCGATGGGAGTGCGACGTGGCAGCGCTCAGGGAGAACAGCGGCCGGAAGCGGGACGTGATGGGCCTCGGCCTGGCCGCCCTCTCCCGGCTCGCGGGCAGCAGGACGCTGGAACGCAGCGGGTTGCGCGAGCCGGTTCAGAACCTGGTTTCGGCGGCGACGAGGAACGGTTTCAAGGTCGCCGGCGCGGCCAGCCGGACGTTCTCCTCGTCGCGAAAGCGGGGCGGTGACGCGACCCGCCCGGCGCCGGCCGAGGACAAGGGCCTGTTCGACCTCACGCCGTCCGAAGACCAGCAGATGATCGTCGAGACGGTGAGCGAGTTCGCGGCCGAGCAACTGCGTCCCGCGGCCGCCGAGGCGGACGAGAAGCTCAGCCCGCCGGACGGCCTGCTCACCAGGGCCGCCGAGCTGGGCGTGACGCTCATCAGCATTCCGGAAGAGCTCGGCGGCGCGGGCGCGGAACGCTCGGTCGTCACCAACGCGCTGGTCGCCGAGGCACTCGCCCACGGCGACCTCGGCCTGGCCGTCGCGGTGCTCGCGCCGTCCGCGGTCAGCAACGCGCTCGTGCTGTGGGGCGACGCCCAGCAGCAGGCCGACTACCTGCCAGAGTTCGTCGGCGAGAACGTGCCCGCCGCGGCGCTGGCCCTGCTGGAGTCCAAGCCGCTGTTCGACCCGTTCAAGCCCGCCACCAAGGCCCGCCGCACCCCCGGCGGCTACCAGCTGGACGGCGTGAAGTCCCTGGTCCCCCGCGCGGGACAGGCCGAATTGTTCGTCGTGTCCGCCGACCTCGAAGGGCGCGGCCCGGCGCTGTTCCTCGTCGAGTCGTCGACCAAGGGCGTGTCGATCGAGGCCGAACCGGCGATGGGCCTGCGGGGCGCGGCGACCGGGAAGCTGCACCTGGAGAAGGTGTCGCTGCCCGCGGGCGCGCTGCTCGGCGGCGGCTCGCCGGACGTGTTCACCGAGGCCGTGCGGCTGTCCCGCCTCGGCTGGGCCGCGCTGGCCACCGGCACCGCGAAGGCCGTGCTGGACTACGTGATCCCGTACGTGAACGAGCGCACCGCGTTCGGCGAGCCGATCAGCCACCGCCAGGCGGTCGCGTTCTCGGTCGCCGACATCGCGATCGAACTGGAAGGCATGCGCCTGGTGATGCTGCGCGCCGCGGCGCGGGCCGAGCAGGGCAAGCCGTTCGCCCGCGAGGTCGCGCTGGCCCGCAAGCTCGCCGCGGACAAGGGAATGCGCATCGGCAGCGCCGGGGTGCAGCTGCTGGGCGGGCACGGGTTCGTGAAGGAGCACCCGGTCGAGCGGTGGTACCGCGACCTGCGTGCAATCGGTGTGCTCGAGGGCGTCGTCCTCCTCTGACAAGCCTGGGAAGGTCATCATGATCAATCTGGAAACCCCGAAGAAGGCCCGGGCGCTGATCAACCAGGCGTACCAGGCGGCGTCGGAAGTGCTGCGGCCGATCTCGCGCAAGTACGACCGCGCCGAGCACGAATACCCGGTCGAGCTGGACATGTTCGCCGCGGTGCTGGACGGGCTGAACTCCTCCGGCGAGGGCGGCGCGGGCGCGGCCGGCGTGCGGCGCAACGAGAAGGAGAAGGCGACCGGGAACCGCAACGGCGGCAACCTGGCGACGGTGCTCGGCACGATCGAAATGTGCTGGGGCGACGTGGGTCTGCTGCTGTCGATGCCGCGGCAGGGCCTCGGCAACGCCGCGATCGCGTCGGTGGCCAACGACGAGCAGCTGAAGCGGTTCGCGAAGGTGTGGGCCGCGATGGCGATCACCGAGCCGGGCACCGGTTCGGACTCCGCGAACATCACCACGACCGCCACCGAGGACGGCGACAGCTACATCCTCAACGGCGAGAAGATCTTCGTGACCTCCGGTGACCGCGCGGACGCCGTGGTCGTCTGGGCCACTTTGGACAAGTCGATCGGCCGGGCGGCGATCAAGTCGTTCGTGGTGGAGAAGGGCACGCCGGGCTTCGAGGTCGTGCGGCTGGAGCACAAGCTCGGGATCCGCGCCTCCGACACGGCGGTGCTGCGGTTCGACAACTGCCGCGTGCCGAAGGAGAACCTGCTCGGCTCGCCGGAGATCAACACGTCCAAGGGGTTCGCGGGGGTCATGCAGACCTTCGACAACACGCGCCCCCTGGTCGCGGCGATGGCGGTCGGCCTGGCGCGGGCCGCGCTGGAGGAGACGGCGAAGATCCTGGCCGAGGCGGGTGTCGTGGTGGATTACGACCGCCCCGCGCACCACCAGCACGCCGCGGCGGCCACGTACCTGGAACTGGAAGCCGACTACGAAGCGGCGTACCTGCTGACGCTGGAGTCGGCGTGGATGGCCGACAACCGCAAGCCGAACTCGCTGCAGGCGTCCATGGCGAAGGCGAAGGCGGGCCGGTCGGTCGTCGACATCACGCTGAAGTGCGTCGAGCTGATCGGGACGCTCGGCTACACGGAAGAGATGCTGCTCGAGAAGTGGGCCAGGGACTCGAAGATCCTGGACATCTTCGAGGGCACGCAGCAGATCCAGCAGCTGATCGTGGCGCGGCGGTTGCTGGGGAAGACTTCGGCGGAGCTGAAGTAGCGCGTCACCGCCCGGCTCCCCGTGTGCGGAGAGCCGGGCGGACTCGGCCGCCGGATGACGGCACTGGTCTTTCCGCTCGTTCGCGCGTTCAATGGGGATCCCGGAGGTGAACCATGGGCGATCGCGACGATTTCCTCACCTGGGTCGGCTCCCGGCTGCGGGACGCCGAAGTCGCGTTGCACAACGGCGACCCGGTGCCGCGGCGGGCGATCTGGTCGCGGGCGGAACCGGTCTCCGTGCTGGGCGCCTGGCTGAACGCCACCGGCCAGGCCGAGATCGACGCCCTGTTCAGCCGGCTCGGAGCCACCTTCTCGGACTGCGCCTCCTACGAACACGAGATCGTCGTGGCCGATGTGGTCGGTGACATGGCCTACACGGTGGGCTACGAACACACCCGGGCGTCCGTCGACGGGGAACCGCGCGACTACACCCTGCGCGCGACCCAGATCTACCGCCGCGAGGACGGCGAATGGAAAGTCGCCCACCGGCACGCCGACCTCGTCCAGAACACCTGAGCCATCGCAGCGCCGTTAGGTTTCCCGCGTGCGAGAAGCGACGGTGACGATCCGCCCGGACACCGATCCCGCCACCACCGAACCGCGCATCGCCGGGCAGGCGGCTGTGCGGGTCCTCGTCAGCGCGCCCTTGCCCGCCCCTGTCCTCGCCGCCGCCGCGGAGGCGCTCGCCGCGCATCCCGGCGTCGCGCTCCACCTGCTGGGACACGCCGACCCCGCGCAGCTGCCGGAGTTCCGCCACGTGCGAGAACTCGCCCTCGACCTGCCGCACGCCACCGCCGGGACCTGACCCCGCTGGCCGGCATCGCGACGCTGCGCGGGCTCGACGACCTCAGTGCCCTGGCCGGCTGCGTCGACCTCGAAGCCGTCTCCCTCGGGGCACTCAAGAACGTCCCCGACCTGCGGGCGCTCGCCGAACACCCCGCCCTGGGGTTCCTCATCCTCGAACTCCTCCGCGGCCTGGACACCCTCGCCCCGCTCGCGACGTGCGCCCGGCCGACCGGCGGCTCGACGTCCTCGTCCCCGCGGCCAGCCTGCGGCACGCCCTGATCGGCGCCCCGTACCCATCCGCCCAGGTCGACGCGCTGCGCGAGCGGTTGCACACCCTCCATTACCGCAGCGAGAACCTGCGCGGTGACGGCTCCGCCCTCCGCGTCCACTGGCGCACCCCGGTCACGGACCTCCTCTCACCGTCCACAGAAGATCTTCCGGCTCGCCGTAACGCACAACTCCCGGGTGCGACTCTCCCTACTATCCCGAAGGGAGGCCCGAAGATGACTGGTTACCTGGTCCAGCCCGCCTCGGTGGAAAGGTTCCGCGACGGCTTCGACGGCCGGATCGTCACGCCGGACGACGGCGACTACGAAAGTGTCCGCGGCGTCTTCAACGCCATGATCACCGCCCGCCCGCAGGTCATCGCCCAGTGTGGGACCGTCCGGGACATCACGGCGGCCCTGCGGTTCGCCCGGGAGAACGCCCTGCCGGTCGCCGTGCGGGGTGGGGGTCACAGCGTCGCCGGGGCGTGTCTCGTCGAGGACGGTCTCGTCGTCGACCTGCGCCGCCTCAACGCCGTCACCGTCGACCCCGAGGCGAAGACCGCGACGGCGGGTGGTGGCGCCACCTGGGGCGACTTCGACAGAGCCTGCCAACCCCACGGCCTCGCCACCACCGGCGGCCGCGTGTCGACCACCGGCGTGGCCGGCCTGACCCTGGGCGGCGGCTCCGGCTGGATCGAGCGCAAGTTCGGCCTCGCCTGCGACAACCTCCTCTCCGTCGACCTCGTCACCGCCGACGGCCGCGAGGTCACGGCGAGCGAGCAGGAGAACCCGGACCTCTTCTGGGCACTGCACGGCGGCGGCGGCAACTTCGGCGTCGCCACCCGGCTCACCTTCCGGCTGCACGACCTGCCGGAGTTCTCGATGGCCCTGATGCTGTGGCCCGGCGACCAGGGACGCGCCGTCGCCGGCGTCTACCGCGACCTCATGCGCACCGCGCCGGAGGAGATCGGCGGCGGCCTGCTCTACCTCACCGGCCCGCCCGAGGAGTTCGTGCCCGGCCACCTCGTCGGCCGGCTCTGCTGCGGCGTCCTGGTCACCTGCACCGGCCCAGAAACCCGGCTGCGCGAAACGATCGGCCCGCTGCTCGCGACCGCCCCGCAGGGCCAGGTCATCACCGACGTCCCCTACGCCGGCCTCCAGTCCATGCTCGACGACCCAGCCGGCTTCCGGAACTACTGGTCCGACGAGAACCTGCGCGAACTGCCCGACGAAGCCCTCGACCGGTTCTGCGAGCGCGCGCTGGACATGGTGGTGCCGTCACCGTCGCAGCACGCGCTGCTGCCGTGGGGCGGCGCCGTCGCCCACGGCCAGGACTGGCCGGGGTTCGACCGCGACAACCAGTGGGCCGTGCACCCGCTGGGCCTGTGGGCCGACCCGGCCGACGACGACCGCGCCATCGCGTGGGCCCGCAACCTGCGCGCCGACATGCGGCCGTGGGCCTCCGGCGACGTCTACCTCAACTTCATCGGCGACGAGGGCGACGACCGCATCGTGGCCGGCTACGGCGAGGAGAACTACCGGCGCCTGCAACGCATCAAGGCCGACTACGACCCGGACAACGTCTTCAACCGCTGGCACGACATCAAGCCGGCCTAACCGAGGAGAGCGCGCAGCGCCGCGGCGAACTGCGTGGGGCGTTCGACGGGTCCGAGGTGGCCGCCCGGCAACTCGGTCAGCGGCAGGCCGAGGGCGGCGGCCAACGCGGCGGCGGCCCGGTACGGCAGCTGGCCCCGCGAGTCGATCCCGGCAGCGGGGACCAGTCGCGGGCCGAGCGCGGCCAGGTCGACGTCCGCGGACGTGAACGGCACCAGGACGTGCTCCAGGAACAACGGCTGGAGTTCGCTCAGGCGGCCGAACAGCTCCAGCAGCTCCGGCGTCGGCGGCTCCGGGCTGGTTTCGGCGTAGCCCTCCAGCCAGTCGCCGGGGTGGCGCAACTCCGGGGTCGCCGCGCCGGGTCCGGGCGCCGTCATGGCGTCGGTCATCAGCCGGGACGCCTCCGCCAGGTCCCCGGTGCGCGCCGCCGCCCGCACCGCCTCGATCGCGGCCCGGTGCCGGTCGGCGTCCGGCAGCAGGCCGAACACCGGCGGCTCGTGGACCACCGCGAGGCGCACCCGCTCGGGGTGGCGGGCAAGCAGGTCGAGGGTCGTGATGGCGCCTGCGCTGAACGCGAACACCGCGGGCGGCTCGTCGAAGAGCGCGTCGATCAGGCCGAGCACGTCCTCGGCGTAGGCCTTCGGGCTCTGGTCGCCGTCCGGCCGCGCCGACACCAGGCGACTGGACATGGCCACGACGCGGTGGTCGTCGGCCAGGTGCGCGGCGAGCCCGTCGAAGACGCCGGCGTGGCCCGCCCCGCCGGGCAGGAGCAGCAGCGGCGGGCCGTCGCCGCGCTCGTGGTAGTCGATGGGTGTGCCGTCGAGCGTGATGCGCATGGGATTCTCCGGTCCGATCAGTGGATCTTCGTCCAGTTGGTCAGGGTGTGGTGGAGCGCGTCGAGGGCCCGGCGCCACGAGACGTCCAGGCTGTGGTCGGCGGTGAAGGCGCCGGTGGCTTCCAGGTCGCTGAAGCCGTGCAGGGTGCTGCGCAGGAACCGGACCGCGTCGGTGGCGTCCGGTTCGGACAGGTCGTACCCGCGCAGCAGCGCGTAGCAGACCTCGATGATGCGCATGACGCCCGGCGTTTCGGCGGCCCGCTCGGGCGGCACCGGGTGCCGGGTGGCGGCGTAGCGGCCCGGGTGCTCCGTCGCCAGGGTGCGGTACGTGTCGGCGAAGGCGGTCAGCGCGTCACGGCCGGCGCGTCCGGCCACGGCCGCGCTCAGCGCCTCAGCCCACTCGGAGAGCGCCCGCAGCGCCACGCGTTCCTGCAGGTCGGCGAGGCCGCGGATGTGGGTGTAGAGGCTGGCGTCGCGAACGCCGAACCGCTTCGCGAGCGCCGCGAGCGTCACGTTCTCGAAGCCGATCTCGTCGGCCAGGTCGGCGGCGGCCGACACCAGCGCGTCCGGCGTGATCCTCCCACGCGGCATGTTTCCTAACCTCCCTAGGACTGGTCCTAATGTACACAGGGGAACGTAGAGTTGACAGGCAAGTATTCACTTGCCTATCGTTGCGGGCGTGGGTGACGTCTTCAAAGCCCTGGCCGACCCCACGCGCCGCACGATCCTCGACGAACTGACCGACCGGGACGGGCAGACGCTCTTCGAACTCTGCGCCCGGCTGGTGTCCATCCACGGGCTGAGTTCGTCACGGCAGGCGGTCTCGCAGCACCTCGACGTGCTGGAGTCCGCCGGTCTGGTCGAGTCGAGGCGTGAGGGCCGGTACAAGTTCCACTACATCAACACGGATCCGCTCGAACCGATCGTCGAGCGGTGGCTCAGGAAGAGGGGACGGACATGAGGATCAACCTGGCGAGCGTGCTCGTCGACGACCAGGAGAAGGCGCTGCGGTTCTACACCGACGTGCTGGGCTTCGTGAAGAAGCACGACATCCCGATGGGCGCGGACCGGTGGCTGACGGTGGTGTCGCCGGAGGACCCGGAGGGCACCGAACTGCTGCTGGAGCCGAGCGGGCACCCGGCGGCGAAGCCGTTCAAGGACGCGCTCGTCGCGGACGGCATCCCGTGGACCATGTTCGCCGTGTCCGACGTGCAGGCCGAGTACGAGCGGATGCGTGAGCTCGGCGTGCGCTTCACGCAGGAGCCGACGGACATGGGCACCGTGATCACCGCGGTGTTCGACGACACCTGTGGCAACCTCATCCAGATCGGCCAGATGAAGTCCTAATCGGACACCTGATCGCCGAGGAACGCGTCGATGTGCCGCCAGGTGGTGTCCCGCGCGCGGCGGCCGGTCAGCACGCCGAGGTGCCCGCCCGGGGCGGTCTCGAACCGCACGTCCGGCGCGTTCTCCAGCAACGGCACCAGCCGCTCCACGGCGCGCCGCGGGGCGATGGTGTCGTTGCGCCCGGCGATCACCAGCGTCGGAACCTTCACGCCGGACAGCGAGATGATCCGCCCGTTCAGGTCGAGCCCGCCCTCGACGAGGTCGTTGGCGCGGAAGAACCGGTGGTACATCTGGCCGAACGTGCGGCCGGGGTAGGCGATCATGTTGTCCATGAAGTGGTCGACCGCCTCGATCTGGGCGAGGTAGTCCCGGTCGCCGAGGTTCTGCAGGATCGCCAGCGGCTTGGTCAGCTGCTTGTTGATGCCCGTCGCCCAGAACACGCGTTCGACCACATAGGACGGTGCACCGCCGAGCATCCGGTACAGCGGGGTGAGCAGGTAGCCGCCGGTGAGGTCCACCAGCGGCCGGAACGGCGCGACCAGCGGGATGGCGGTGAAGTCGACCGGCGAGGCGACCGTGGTGATCGACTGCACCGGCAGGTCGGGGCGGTCGGCCGTGGTCAGCAGGGAGAACAGCCCGCCGAGGCACCACGCGACCAGGTGCACGCCGCGCCCGCCGGAGTCCTCGCTGACCTTGCGGATGGCGCGCGGCAGCACCTCGTCGATCCAGTGCTCGATGCCCAGCCTGCGGTCGGAGAACGCGACGGTGCCGTAGTCCACCAGGTAGGTGCGACGGCCCCGGTCGACCAGGTGCTCGGCGAGGCTGCAACCGCGCCGCAGGTCGAAGCACAGGGCGGGGGCGGCCAGCGGCGGCACGAGCAGCACCGGATCACCCTCGTGCGACGGGCTCATCCGGTACAGCGACCGGTTCGGGCCCTGGTCGACCAGCACGCGCGGCACCGGCCGCAGGTCGGCGAGACCGCCGCGCAGGACGCCGAGCGCGTTGGCCGCCATCGCGGTCACTGCGGGTACCACCATCTACCTCGAAACTCCGTTCACCGCACCGATCCTTCCCCGGGACCGACGCTACTTCAAGGCTGCCTCACCCTCGCTTCGTACTCCGCTCGCGCGCCCGCGTGCGCCTGGGTGAACACCTTGTCGGCGCCGATCGCGCGCATGAACCACTCCGCCGCCGCACGTGGCAGCAGACGGCTGACGCGACCGGTCACGTCGAGCGATTTCGGGACGAACACGTCGAACCGCGGCTTCTGCAGCGTCCCGACGATCGCCTTCGCGACGTCCTCCGGCCGCAGTGACGGGAAGAGCCTGGTCTCGGGCAGGCCGTCGGCGAGGTGCGTGCGGACGACCGCGGGCATCACGCACGAGATGTCCACCCCGGACCCGCGCAGCTCCTGCCGCACCGCTTCGGACAGGCCGACGACGGCGTGCTTGGTGGCGCAGTAGGTCGCCGCGCCGGGGAACCCGGCCTTGCCCGCCATCGACGCGACGTTGACGATGTGGCCGCGGCCGCGCGGGCGCATGCGGCGGACGGCCTCGCGGGTGCCATGGATGACCGCGCGCAGGTTGACGTCGATCTGCTTCGCCGTGGCCGCGTCGTCCTCGTCTGCCAGCGGCGACAGCAGCATGACGCCGGCGTTGTTGATCAGGACGTCGATGGGCCCGAGGCGGCGCTCGACCTCGTCCAGGAACTCGGTGAAGCCGCGGTGGTCGGTCACGTCGAGCGGCAGGGCGAGCGTGTCGCCGCCCAGTTCACCCGCCGTCTTCTCGGCCAGGACCGGGTCGAGGTCGCCGATGACGACCTTCGCACCCAACCGCACCAGGGCGGCGGCCGTGGTGGCGCCGATCCCTTGCGCGCCTCCGGTGATCACGATGACCTTGCCGAGCAACGTTGCCATGGCGGCCATACTGCCCGGTAACTGACATTCGCGCCAGAGGTGTCACACTCGCTGTTCGAAGATCTGGACCCACACGTCGTCGCGCACGCGCACCCGCTCGGTCGGCGTGAACCCCTGGCCCTCGTAGTAGCGGACGAGCTTGCCGTCGCCGCCGGCCCAGCAGTCGACGCGCAGCAGGCCGATGCCGCGGTCGCGGGCGTCCTGGCGGGCGAACTCCAGCAGCCGGGCGCCGACGCCGCGGTGCTCGCGGGAGGCCAGCAGCAGCGTCACGTACACCTCGGGCTCATCGACCGGCGGCGTGTACGGCAGCGGGTGGTCGAGGATCAGGGCGCCGACCGGCGCACCGTCCGAAATGGCCAGGAACGGGCGGCCGTCGCGCAGCATCGTGCGGACGCGCTCGACCTTCGCCGGGTCCGCCGACCACGGTTCGGTGCCCCACTGGCCGGCGCTGCCGCGGGCGACGAGCCATTCGACGGCCGCGTCGAACAGCCCCAGGACGATGTGCAGGTCGGCCTCGCCGGACTCGCGGATCTCCATCACGGCGCCGTCAGCACGAGCGGGCCGTCCGAGGTGACGGCGATGGTGTGCTCGACGTGCGCGGCGCGGGAGCCGTCGCTGGTCAGGATCGTCCAGCCGTCGTCGCCGTAGCGGTAGTCGTCGCGGCCGCCCGCGAGGAACATCGGCTCGATCGCGATGACCAGCCCTTCCCGCAGCGGCATCCCCTTGCCCGCGACGGCTTCGTTCGGCACGTGCGGCGCTTCGTGCATCGCGCGGCCCACGCCGTGACCCCCGTGGTCGGCGAGCAACCCGTACCCGGCGCGACGCCCGATCTCGGCGATCGCGTGGCCGATGTCGCCCATCCTGTTCCCGGGGCGGGCCTGCTCGATGCCCGCCCACATGCCCCGCTCGGTGGCGGCGATGAGGTCGAGGTCGGCCTGGTTCGCGCTGCCGACGACGAAGCTGACCGCGGCGTCCCCGTGCCAGCCGTCGACGTGCGCGCCGAAGTCGACGCTCAGCAGATCGCCGTCGCGGAGGCGGTAGTCGGTCGGGATGCCGTGCACGACGGCGTCGTTGACGCTGGTGCAGAGCACAGCCGGATAGGGCGACGGCGCGAAGCGCGGGTGGTAGTGCAGGAAGGACGACTTGGCGCCCTCGTCGTTGAGGATGTCCGCGGCGAGCTGGTCCAGCTCACGCAGGCTGGTGCCGACGGCCGCCTGCTCGCGGACGCTCTGGAGCACCTTCGCGACGACCCGCCCGGCGGCGCGCATGGCGTCCAGCTCACCGCGACTCTTCAGCTCGATCATGATCACCTCGCCGGTATAGTTATACCGGAATTTATAGCACCGCGCCCCAGAACCCAAGGTAGCTGGGTGGTCATCCCGTCGCCTGACACTGGACGATCACCTTGAGCCAGGGCCGCAACCCTCGCTGGGTCCGGCAGCCGAAAGCACAAAGCTTGCGGCCCTGGCTCAAGGTGATATGCACAAACCGGAAGGCGACGGGTTGAC